>CAYJHY010000014.1:0-21538 GCA_964369875.1 uncultured Mailhella sp. | reverse complement strand
TTAAAATATTTTTCAAATGTGGGTATTTTTGTTGGTATGGCAATGTTTTTTGATTCAAATATTGAGTAATATAACTATGTTACAGTAAAAAAACAAATCCCCTTGGGACGCCAATATTTTCCAGTAGACTACTTGTGTTAGCTGTTTATGAAATTGTTGGTATCAATTTCGGTTACATTTAGCGAGTGACACACAGTTACAATTGGCTAATCTTTTTATCCCTAAAAATTGCAGTTTTTGGGGATAATTTTTTTTAATCTTTTGCCTGTAACTCTTGTCTTTGCTTCCAGTCAAATCTGTATATTTTGGGGCGTATCAAAATGCCCTTTTTTTGTGCTTTTTGTTCATACAGAATGTAATGGCAGCGCATTTATGACGGATAGCATGAAACCCGAAAGGCTTCACCCCTGCTCGTTGGCACAGGTTTTCCATAAAGCGTGAACGTTGCGTAAACGGTTTCCCCAGTTGCGCGTTACAATGGGTTTGCATAAACACATTTTCCACCGTACATGGCCTTTCTTTTTGCCACCACGTCAAAGCACGAACAAGCTCGGGGTGCATTTGCAACCATCGTACCCGTTGTTGCCCATTGCCTGCCTTGTTGTCGCTCAGACGTATTTTACCTTCCGCAAGATTAACATCTTGCCAACGCAGTTTGAAAATTTCCCCACGCCTTGCACCGGTATAGTAAAAGGTGAGAAGAAAAATCAAATCCTGTCCGCTCGCTTGTTGCAAAACTTTGATAACATCCTCCTCCGGGGGGACGTATCGATCGTTTTGCTCCGTGGCAAAAGGCTTCACCTTTGCAAAGGGACAATTGATTTTGGGAAAACCATCCACAAAATCCTCTGCCCAATTCCAAGCGGCCATAAGGTTCTTTCGATACTTATTGGCTACATTTCCACCTTTTTCGTCGTTCACGTCCGCCAAAAACTCATAGGCTTTGGCAGGCGTTATCTCGTTGATGGTGCGTATGGAATCGTCTTCACAAAAAGCATACAAACTTCGCATAACAGCTTGTTTTTCTACATGCGTTTTTGGACTCATGGTGCGCTTGACATGCACAAGATACTTCTCCCCCCATCTGGCCAACACTCCCTTAGATGGAAGCATGCTTGACTTGGTGGATTGATTGTCATCTTGTTGTTCAATAGTTCGTTCACATCGGCCGACCTTCTCTTGGGTTCGTTCTTCGGAACGTCCCTTTGAAAAAGCACTTGCCGACTGTACACGTATTCGCTTTTTGCCTACAACCTCCTGTTGTGCTACAGGTGGCGTTTCTTTGGAAGCCTCCCGTAAAACCTCAGACGGCACTTCGGCAAGAATTTTTAATGTCGCTTCCGAAATCGCTTTCTTTGGCGTTACCGCATTCTGTGTTTGCTCAAGAAAAACCTGTTCTCCCTCTATTTGCTTGAGAGCAAGAACCTCTTGTTCTTCTTCCAAGGCCTTTTGGTCTAACATTTTTTGTTTTTCTCTTTTTTGCTCCACATAAGCGTTCACTTGCTCTTCGTGCGCTTTTTGAAGATCTGTCGCTTTTTGCTCTTCTTCCAAAATTTTACGGGCAATGGCTTCTTGTCCTGCTTTCCAAGCTTTCAACATAAAAGCTTTTTGCTCATTTTGGAATTTTTTTAGTTCAAGTTCTCGCTGTTCGTCCTCAAAAGTCTTGAGAGCAATCGCTTTTTGGCTCTCCTCCCATGCTTTTGCTTGCAACCAAGCTTGCCCATACTTTTCCCCGGCAGGGAAAAGCTTACACGCAATTTGCTTGCCGTGAACCATGGCTCGCGCCATCCATTTATTTCCTTTATCTGTCCGTAGACTTGGCATCGCTAAACTCCGACCGTATAGCATACTGTTGTAAACTAACGGCACCCCGAGTAACCAATACCCCTCATGGGGAAAAGTTACTCCAAAAATCCTATTTGAGCAAGGGCAAGCAAAACTGCTTACATTTGCTGATTGAGATATTTAAGTACAAGTTGGATAACTGTCTTGCATTCATTTTTTACCAATATTCGTGAACGATGTTTTTCAACACCACTCAGCGTTATCGTAAACGCTTCTGCAATTTCAGGAGACGAGTATCCTTCTAAAATACATAAAAATACTTTTGTTTCTTGTTTGGTAAGAACGAGATTTTCTAGCGAGGAATGAGCGTTGTCACAAAGGAGGTATATCATTTGAGGCATGTTCTTAGCACCAATATGCTTTCTAATGCGTGTAATATGCTTGTCTACCACTTTTCGAGTGATAAAAAGCTTGTGCGCCATCTCGCTAAGGAGAAAAGCCTTGGCAAGCTAAAATGGCCACTTCCTGCTCTTTTTTTGATAACTTAAACATAATTTCCCTTTTTTCGTAATTTTTAAACAATAATTTGTCGTTACTGAGTATTTACCAAGAGATAGAAATTAAGTTTAGTGGTGGATTTACCCATTTTTATATCTTTTTGAAGAAAAAATTTGAAATGGTAAAATTTTCAAGATGTATCCAAAGAAAAAAGAAAAACTTAGTATTACTGAGCGAAACTCAGTAAAACAAGAAAATTGTCTATACGATTCTATAGTATTGATATTCCGAGTATACACTGGAAAAAACTGCAATCATCCTCTTATAATATGCCGAAATTATTCATATTATAAAATCAGTGCTCCATAGTTTGATTGGGGGATCAATACCAATAAACACCAAAGATGCAGGTCACCGTTGAGTGGCCTTTTTTTATAAAAAAAATTTTATGGAAAATATTAAAAAGCATCACCATCTGTAATCGCACTTAATTCAACAGCACTGTAGTCAATAAATACCATAAAACCATAGTATTAGGTGTGATTTACACATGCCAATTTCATGCAAAATCACGATTACATAATGACCATTTTGTTCACAATGCAAACATTTATCAAGTGAATTATATAACTTTCATAAAAACACTTTACAAAAAAAATAAATTGTGCTTGAATAAAAATCATAATGTAAACAAATTGTTCGAATTGTGAACATTCAAGATTTGAGCTTTCAGTGGATACATGTTCCTACTAAGAATTCAAATTAAGCATTACCCTCAATTCGAAAAAACAGGTTCAATATTTTAGTTTCAAATAAACCAATTGCTTTAACATTTGAATAGGAGAATAGACATGAGTAAGGTGTTTTCACCACGTATTGAGTGGGCAAAAAATTGGCTTAAAGATACCAAAAGTTGCTATATTAATGGCGAATGGGTAATGGCAAGTGGCTCTAAAGTTGAGTCTTACAACCCTGCAACCGGTGAACTGAACGGTACCTTGCAAGGTGCTTCCGAGGCTGATGTCAATGCCGCGGTTCAAGCAGCTCGAGAAGCCTTTGATAATGGCCCTTGGAAAACCATGCCTTTGCGTGAACGCGGTGCTATTATGCGTAAATTGGCCGTAATTTTACGTGAAAACTGTGAAGAAATTGCAACTATTGAGACACTCGATAACGGTAAACTTTTCACTGAATCTCTTGAAGATGTAGAAAATGTGGCTACATTTATGGATTACTATTCCGGTTGGGTTGACAAACATTATGGCGATGTAAACCCAGTTTCAGGAAACTTTTTCTCCTATACTATTTATGAACCGATCGGTGTTTGCGGTCAAATCATTCCTTGGAACTATCCAATGGATATGGCAGGATTTAAACTTGGGCCTGCGCTTGCAATGGGTAACACTATCGTTATGAAACCATCAAGCGTGACCTCTTTCTCCATGATTCGCTTTGTTGAGCTTATTCATGAAGCCGGAATTCTTCCTAAAGGTGTGCTCAACTTGATTGTCGGTAAAGGCAGTGTCGGTTCATTTATCAGCCGTCACGAGCAAGTGGATAAACTTGCGTTTACAGGCAGTACCGGAGTAGGCCGCACTTTAATCCACGACTCTGCCGACAGCAATATGAAACCTCTTACTCTTGAGCTTGGCGGAAAATCCCCCAATATTATCTTTGCCGACGCTCCTGATTTGGATTTTGCCATTTCTCGCTCTTTTGTTGCCATGTTCTGCGGTAAAGGGGAAAAATGTTCAGAACCCACACGTCTTTTTGTAGAGCGTCCTGTTTACCAAAAAGTAGTTGACGGATTGGTAGAGCAAGCGAAGTCATGGAAAGTAGGCGATCCTTTCGACCCAAGCAATCACCAAGGCGCACAAGTTTCTAAAGACCATTTCGATAGCATTATGAATTATATTGAAATCGGTAAACAAGAAGGCGCACGCCTTGTTTGCGGTGGCGACAGAAATGTTGAAGGAAGTAATGCAAACGGCTACTTCATTAACCCAACTATTTTTGCAGATTGCACCAACGAAATGCGCATTTCTCGTGAAGAAATTTTCGGACCTGTGCTTGTAGTCATTCCTTTTGATACAGAAGAAGAAGCGGTTGCCATGGCAAACGACTCTCCTTACGGCTTGGCTGCAGGTTTCTGGACAGCTGATATTGCACGCACCCAACGTGTTGCAAAACAACTTCAAGCAGGTCAAATTTTTATCAATCGTTATGGAAACTATGATCCTGCAAGTCCTTTTGGCGGTAATAAAACCAGTGGATGGGGCAAAGAGTGTGCAAAAGTTTCCCTTGAAAACTATACTCATGCAAAAGCCATTTGGTATGCGTATTAATATGTAAAAACACAGTAAACTAAAAATATTGTTATATAATATTTTTTAATCATATAATCCACTACTATAATTTTACAACTCAGAGAGAACATTATCATGAAAATGAAAGCAGCAGTAATGACAGGGGTGAATAAACCTCTTGAAATCCGTGAAGTTGACCTTGATGCTCCTAAGGCAAATGAAGTTTTGGTTAAAATTATTTCAACCGCCGTTTGTCACAGCGATTTGCATATTTTAGAAGATTCCACCACCCCAATTCCTCAGGTACTTGGACACGAAGGTGCTGGGATTGTTATGGAAGTAGGCCCTAACGTTACAACATGTAAAGTTGGAGACAAAGTGGCTCTTAGCTGGTTGCCCTATTGCGGAACCTGCGAGTTTTGCCGTTCCGGAAAAGTCAGCCTCTGCGAAACAGCCTTTGGCCCCATGTTCAACGGAACCCTTTTGGACGGTACAAGCCGCATGAAACTTGACGGTGAAACATGCTACCACATGTCTTTGCTTTCCACTTTTGCCGAATACACCGTTGTTCCTGAGATGAGTTGTGTTGTTTTGCCAAAAGATATGCCCCTTCGTGCCGCATGCCTTATTGGTTGTGGCGTAGGAACAGGTTACGGAGCGGCCGTGCGCGCGGCTGAAGTGCGCCCCGGTTCTTCTGTGGCTATTTTTGGTATGGGCGGAGTTGGCCTCAACGCTATTCAAGGCGCAAGAATTGCAGGCGCTTCTACCATTATTGCTTGCGACATTAAGGATGAAAACCTTGAGCTTGCCCAAAAATTTGGTGCCACACATACAGTAAATCCCATGAAAGTTGATGCGGTACAAGCGATAAAAGACATCACTTCAGGCCTTGGTTCAGAATATGCCATCGATTGTACAGGAGTGCCACAAGTTGGTAGTACAGCCTATAAAAGTATTCGTAAAGGCGGAACATGTGTCGTTATCGGAGCATATCCTGCCGAAGGAACCTTGGAATTACCTTCAGGCAGTTTCCACCGCTTCGGTAAAATTCTTAAAGGCAGTTTCTATGGAGATGTCAATCCATTCAACGACTTCCCTCGTATAGCCCAACTTTACCTAGACGGAAAATATGATTTAGACAGCCTTATTATTAAAACTATTAAATTAGAAGATATCAACCTAGCCTTTGATGCCTTCCATGATCCCACCGCAAAGAATGCGGGACGCTACGTTATTGAATTTGAAGAATAAATAATATGATGTTCGGGGAGGATTTTCTCCCCGACATCCTAAATCGTAATATTTTTTGTTTGAGATGATATTTGTGCACATAACTCCATAAGACGAGGAGCAATATCCAGCATAACTTGCTTGGTAAAACGAAAAGCGGGGCCACTTATATTTAAAATGCCTATTAAGTCAGAGTTTTGATAAATTGGCGCTGAAATTCCATTTTCATTATCAGCAAGTTCTTCACAAACAATACCATAACCTTGCTTGGCAACCTGAGAAATTTCTGCACGCAATGCATCAGGGTCTGTAATGGTATTCAAAGTCTTAGCTTCCAGAGGCTGAGAAAGAAAAAGATCAAGCTCATGTTTAGAAAAATGAGCCAAAGCCACTTTTCCGTTGGAAGAACAGTAAAGCGGGATAACACTGTTAGTATAATCTTTCAACCTGATTGAGTGCAAAGAATCAATTTGTTCTAACGTATAAATTCCTGAATATTTGTAAGTGGATAAGCATACGGACTCTTGAGATTCTTGGGATAAGGTTTGCATTATCGGTCTGGCAAGCAAAAGCAAAGGAGACAGATAGTTAGGCATACTGGCACAAAGCTTAAGTGCAGCAAAACCCAAGGCATAGCCTTTTGAAATAGGGTCTTTAAACACAAAACCTTTTTCTTCCATAGTGCCGATAATTCGCCATACCGTGGAGCGATTTAGCTGACTGATTTGAGCAAGGCGACTCACAGTAATAGGTTGTTTTTGTTCAGCGACAAGTAATAATATTTGTAACGCTCGCTCTACAACTTGAACACTATTTCTTTCTTTAATATTTTCTTCTTCTTTCATTCACTCATCCAAATTTATTTGTCTTCAAGTAACACAATACATAAAAAAGGTAAAGCATTATGCGTGTTGAACATGATTTTTTAGGTGAAATGAACATTGATGACAACTTTTATTACGGTATCCAAACAATACGTAATTTAAGGGCATCTAATGTAACAGGACAAACAATTGGCAATAACTATCAAGAATTGTTGTTTTATTTAGCCTCCATAAAACAAGCTGCAGCTATGGCAAATGAAGAGATTGGACTTCTCGAAAACAATATTGCCTCAGCAATAACTCAGGCTTGCACCGAAATTATGCAAGGGAATTTCAAAGAGCATTTCCCAGCCGACATTCTCACGGGTGGGGGCGGTATCGCTATCAATATGAACATGAATGAAGTCGTGGCAAATCGTGCAAATGAACTGATTTGCGGACAAAAAGGCGGAGGAATGGTTCATGCCAATACTCATGTCAATATGGGACAGTCCACAAACGACACATTACCGTCAGCCATGCACCTTGCTATACACGCTCTTTTAGAAAACGTCTGTACCCAAGCAGAAAATATGGAAAAAACCTTTATAAATTTAGCACGTTCTCATGAAAACACAATAAAACTTGGACGTACGTGCTTACAAGATGCTCTGCCTGTCAGTTTTGGACAAGTTTTCCGAGGGCACGCCGGTTTTTTCAACAGACAAAAGCAACATATTAAAAGCCTCATGGCGGAAGTTCTCGAGCTTTCACTGGGAGGAACTGCTGTTGGGACAGGCGCAGGGTGTACTGCCTCATTTGTCGATTGTATGTATTCCAAACTTGCCAATATCACAAATTTACCCATAAAGAAGCATGATAATTTATTCGATGCTTTATCCCATGCCGACATATACACCAAAGTATCTTCAAGTTTGAAAATGTTGGCCACAGGCCTTTCCAAAATTGCCTCGGATTTACGTCTTCAAGCTTCGGGTCCTCGTGCCGGTTTTGGAGAGATTTCTTTACCGGAACTCTTACCGGGTTCTTCCATTATGCCCGGAAAAATTAATCCTGTTCTTCCTGAATTGATTATTCAAATTTACTTTCAAGTGTGCGGAAACGATGTTGCCGTCAGTATGGCCGCAGAAAGGGGCGAGCTTGAGCTGAATGTTTGGGAAGCCTTGATATACAAAAATATCCACGAATCATCCAAACTTTTGGAAAAAGGTATGGCGTTGTTTGCAGAACAATGTCTCAAGGGCTTAGCCATAAATCAAGAGCATTGCTACAAGCAAGCCACCGAATCCACCGCTTTAGCCGCTTTGGTAGCCTCCGCTTTTGGCTATGAAACGGGCTCGATGTGTGCACACGCATCCATTGATGAACAAAAAACTATTCTTACAGTCGTGATTGAAAAGGGGCTTCTTCCTAAGGGTGCGGCCGAAAAACTTCTCGATCCCAAAAATTTACTGTCAAGCCAACGCTTTGAAGATTGTTTACAGTCTCTCAAAAGCGAAGGCCTTATACCATAATTTTATATAAACCTCATTATTTTATGAGCAACAAGATTAAGGGAGGATTCTCAATACTAACCATGGCAGTCAGCAGATATTATTAATAAATATTATCATATCAAATTTTGCTAACAAATAACTCGTATCGGTAGAAGATTATCGTTTTCCACAAAAACAATATAACACATTAAAATTATTTGCCGTACAACGCAAATAAGGATAACCATTTTACTTGTTTCGGAGATGACAGATGCAAAATTCAAAACAATCCGCTTGGTCACTGATTCATAAGCAAATTTTTATTCCACCTGCGATTTTGCTTATAATTGCAATTCTGATAGGTGCTTTATATCCTGAAGGAATGAAAAGTGCCCTCAATTTTACCCTTGGCTTTATCACAAAACAACTGGGTTGGCTGTTTACGTTAGGTTCCGTTTTACTTGTTGTCTTTTGTCTTTGGGCAGGATTTTCAAGAGTAGGGAAAATAAGACTTGGTGGTCCCAATGCAAAACCAACCATGTCTAGATTTCAGTGGTTTGCTGTTTCCTTTACCGCTTCCCTTGCAACCGGTATTATTTACTGGGGTGTTGCCGAGCCTATGACATATTTTATGTCTCCTCCGACACATCTGGGTCTTGAAGGCGGGACAATTGAATCGGCCAACATTGCTTTACTTTATTCTTATTTGCACTGGTCATTCGTTCCGTTTTCTATTTATGCTTCTGCCGGTATTTCTGTCGCCTTTCTTTTTTATAACTGTGGAAAACCCTTCCGTGTAAGTACCGCACTTTATCCTCTCATCGGCGAAAGAGCCTATGGTCCTATCGGGAACTTTGTAGAAGCAATTGCTATTTTCGGAACCATCGGTGGCTTGAGCACATCTCTTGGACTCAGCACAATGCAAATGGCAAGTGGATTGAACTATTTGTTTGCCATTGATAGCGGAACATTCTTATTGACCGTCATCATTATTGTAATGGCTTGTATTTATACTTTTGTTGCTACTACCGGTGTTCATAAAGGTATTAAGCATGTTGGAACAGCCAATATGTATTTGTACTTTGTTCTTATGATCTTTGTTTTTAGCTTTGGGCATACACGTACCATTGTTGAAAGTATTTTCACCACTGTCGGCGAATTTCTTGTAAGCTTTATTCCTCTTGTAACTTTTTCAGATCCTTATGCTCAAACCGGTTGGCCCGAAGCGTGGACAACTTTTTATTGGGCATGGTGGCTTGCTTCTGCTCCTATTGCCGGTCTTTTCTTGATCAAACTTGCTAAAGGCAGAACAGTACACGACTTTGTTATTGTAAACCTTATTGCACCTACTTTGATGGTATTTTTATGGTTTGGCCTTTTTGGTTCCGCCGGTATCGCTTCCGACCTTTTTGACGGTACACAAATAGGTAAAACCATTATGGAAATTGGCAGTGAATTTGCAATTTATGAATTATTCAAAAACTATCCTGTGCCTCTTTTCTCTTCAAGCTTAGCTCTTCTTGTTATTGCGACATCGTATAGTACGACAGCAGAAGCATGGTCATACACCTTGGCCGCTATGACTACCGTAGGATTCGATGAGCAAGGAAATGAAAAAGAACCCCCTAAATCTGTTATTGCATTCTGGGGCTTCAGTATCGCAGCTATTACCATAGTTTTGTTATACACAGGAGGTAAGTCAAGCTTGCAAGCCTTGCAAACATCAGCCCTTATTGCAGGTTTACCCATTATTGTTATCGAGCTGTTTATGGCCTTAGGTTATGTTAAAAGCATGCAGAATATCAGGAAATACGATATTGTCGGAACTATTGACGATCCGCTTTATAGATATATTGCCCGCGAACAAGACCTTGAAGCCGCACTGGACGCGGAAACTCAAGAAGTCAAGGCTTCATCATAAAACTATGAAAACTTAGGGTGGGTTTCCGAGTTATTTTTTCGAGAGAGGAAACTTTTGAAAGTTCTCCCCTCTCGAGCTCTCCCCCCACATAAAGATTAATTTAGAAAACATACCTTAGCTTAAATTATAAAATATTTACATTTCAAAGGAGTGCAACATGGCTATTTTACAAAGAAATATTTGCCAAGACGAACTCAAATCCATTCATAAAGCCATTGTAAAAGTTTTGTCTGAAAAAGGCATGAAGCTTGGATATGACCGAGCTTTGGAAGTCTTTGCCAAACATGGAGCGAAAGTTGAAGGAGATATTGTTTTCATCAGTGAAGAACTTTTGATGAAAGCCCTTTCCACCGTTCCTAAGCAGTTTGTTATCAAAGGTCGCGAAGAAAAATATGATGTTGAAATAGGTACAGGCAAAACTGCTTTTTGCCCCGCTTACGGCCCGGTATTTGTTTCGCGTTATGGTGAAAGAAGAAACGGAATCAAAGACGATCTCATCGCCTTTTCTAAACTTACCCAATCAAGTAAGGTTTTAGATTTGATGAATCCTTATGTTTTAACACCCACCGACGTTGAAGATGAAAAACTTCTCATGTGCCAACAAGCTGCGTGTTTAAAATATGGCGCAAAACCCAATATGGTTATCAGCGCAGGCTATGAGATCACAAAGTCTTGCATTGATTTGGTAAAACAGATTAATGGACATGGTGTTGAAGACGAGATGGTGTGCGCAGGAAATATCAGCGCCTTATCGCCCCTTGCTTATGACGAAACTATGTTAGGCTCTATTTTTGCCTTGGCAGAAGCCAAACAACCTCTTATTCTTTCATGCATGGGAATGCTTGGTGCAAGCTCTGTTATGTCTTCTATGTCTATGCTGGTTACAACTATGGCAGAAAGTTTAACAGGTGTGGTTCTTGCTCAGCTCATTTCTCCCGGAGTTCCATGTGTAACAGGTAATGTCAGCAGTGGTTCCGATATGCGCTATATTACACCTACAATCGGTTCAGCCGAATATTGTAAAAATGAAATTTATGCAAAAGCAGTTTCTGATTTTTATGGTATTCCGTGCCGAGGCGGCGGTGCTGTGTGCGACGCCAACGAAACCGATTACGAAGCCGGTTCAGAATCGGCGCTGACTCTTTTTTCAGGCTTGGCGGCAGGACAAGACATGGTAATACACGCCGTCGGAATTTTGGATTCTTTTAATATTATTGGCTATGAAAAATTTGCTTTAGACGAGCAACTTATTGAAATTTCACAGCACGTATTGAAAAATGAAAAAGTAGACGCAGAAAGTATTGCTCACGAAGTCATCATGGAAATACCCCATGCAGGCCAATATATTATGCACGAACACACCTACGAGAACATGCATACCGCCCAATACAACCCCGCATTATCCCACCGCGGATATTATGACACATGGGAAAGCAATGGTTCCCAATCTCTTCTTGAGCAAGTTAATATTGCCATTGATGAGCGCTTAAACGCATTTACCATGCCTAAGTTGAGCGAAGAAAAAGCCAACATCTTAGACAGCTACCTTAATTAAATTTATTATAAAACATAGGAGAAAAAATAATGTTTAATCAAACTCGTGACCCTAAAATCGAACTTATCAAAACTCGTAAACAGCATAGTTGCTATGGTATGGGATTAGGTATTATGATTGTTGACGATATTTACCCAGGTTTTCCGGGTGATGTAAGAAACGCCAGCGCTTTCCCTTATCCTATCCAGTACGACATCATTAAAGGCATGGATCTTAATATGCTCGTATGGGACGAAGATAAAACTCCTTGTCGCCAACTTATTATAGATGCCGCCAAAAGATTGGAAAGCATGGGTTGCAAAGCCATTGCCGCCGAATGTGGATACTTTGCTTATTTTCAACAAGACGTTGTCGACCACGTTGATGTGCCTGTCTTCATGTCAAGCCTTTTGCAAGTCCCCATGATTCAACAAAACATCGGCAAAAAGAAAAAAGTGGGAATTCTTTGTCACACAGCTTCACAGCTCACCGAAACACATCTTGAAAGAGTCGGTATTGATGTCAATAGTAACTATGTGATTTACGGTGCACATGAAAATGGTTGTGTAGAATTTGATAATCTTTGGATCAGTAAAACACGCCCTGAGATTCCACATGCGTATTATACAAAATCCGAAGAAGAAATCATTGCTGTGTGTAAAAAAATGGTTCAAGAAAATCCGGACATGGGTGCAATTATGCTTGAATGTACAGGCATGCAACCTTTCGGCAGAGCGATTCAAAGAGAAGTAGATCTTCCTGTTTATAGCTGGAGCACTCTCTTGGATTATGCATACTCAATTGTAAACCACAGAGATTTTTACGGTCACGTTTAATAGTAACGCTCAATGTAGCGCGTACCAATTTGCCGGAATGTAACTCCTTCCAGTTCCGGTAATAAGGTGGAGGAAACTCAAGATAATCATTGGCAGAGCTTTTTTCTAGAGCAGTTCCAATAAATATTGCAACTGCTCTAACCAAAACGATATTCAAAAACTTGTTCTGCCAGACAAGATACGACGTTTCCTCCACCCCTTAAAGAATAATAACAAATAAACATGCACAACTCAGCAAAAAAGAGGGAAAGAAATGGATTACGCAAAAGCATCAATTACGTTGCACCGTGCTTTAAAAGGTAAATTGGAAATTAAATCAAAAGCTCCTGTAAACAGTCAGGAAGATTTAGCTTTAGCCTACACCCCCGGTGTGGCCGCACCTTGCCTAGAAATCCAAAAAAATATCAGCGAAAGCTACGAACTCACCGCAAGGGGAAATACCGTTGCCGTTGTGACTGACGGCACTGCCGTTCTCGGTCTCGGC
Organism: uncultured Mailhella sp.; assembly: GCA_964369875.1. Classification (GTDB taxonomy): domain Bacteria; phylum Desulfobacterota; class Desulfovibrionia; order Desulfovibrionales; family Desulfovibrionaceae; genus Taurinivorans. Next base: position 8,645 of record CAYJHY010000014.1, on the reverse strand, counting down.
GACATCGGCCCCGAAGCAGGCATGCCCGTAATGGAGGGAAAGTGTGTGCTTTTTAAAGAATTTGGTGGCGTTGACGCTGTTCCCCTTTGTATCCGCAGTAAAGACGTAGAAGAAATCGTGCGCACGGTTGAACTTTTGGCTGGCAGTTTCGGTGGCATCAATCTCGAAGATATTTCTGCACCTCGTTGTTTCGAAATCGAACGCATGCTCAAAGAACGTTGCGACATCCCCATTTTCCACGACGATCAACACGGCACTGCCATTGTTACCTTGGCAGGGATGATTAACGCCCTTAAAATTGTTGGTAAAAAACTCGACGAAGTCAAAGTTGTTACCAATGGTGCAGGAGCGGCAGGTATCGCTATCATCAAACTTCTTATGGCTCTCGGGCTTAAAGATGTTATTATGTGCGACACCAAAGGCGCCATCTACAAAGGCAGAGAAAATCTCAATAAAGAAAAAGAAGAGATTGCACAGATCAGTAATTTGAAAATGGAACAAGGTTCTTTACAAGAAGTATTAAAAGGTGCCGACGTATTTATTGGAGTTTCCGCCCCCCAAATCCTCACCAAAGAAATGGTGGCGACCATGGCGAAAGACTCCATCATCTTTGCTTGCGCAAACCCCGTTCCAGAAATTTATCCCGAAGACGCAAAAGCAGGCGGTGCGGCCGTTATCGCCACAGGCCGCAGCGACTTCCCCAATCAAGTAAATAACGTTCTTGCCTTCCCCGGTATTTTCAGAGGCGCCCTTGATGTACGTGCTTCCGACATCAACGACGAAATGAAAATCGCCGCGGCCTACGCCATCGCCGAACTCGTTTCCGATGAAGAACTCAACCCCGAATACATCTTGCCCGCAGCCTTTGACAAACGCATCAAAGACACTGTAGCAAAAGCCGTAGCAAAAGCTGCTCATGCGACTAAGGTTGCCAGAATATAGAAATTAATAGGAAAGTATTTATGTTAGATATTATAAAGCAAAGACGCTCCATCAGACGTTTTACGGATCAAGCTGTCAGCAAAGAAGACAGAGACAATATTTTAAAAGCCGCCCTTCTTTCCCCTACCAGTCGCAGCCTTGAGCCTTTAGAATACATCGTTGTAGAAGACACGAGTGTTATTCAAGAAATGGTACACTGCAAATCCCACAGTGTAGGAGCTTTTAAAAGCGCACCTCTTGCCATTGCTATTTTGGGAAATCCTGAAACAGCAGATACATGGATTGAAGACGCTTCCATTGCAACCATTGCCATGCAGTTACAAATCGAAAAACTTGGGCTCGGTTCTTGTTGGATACAAATGCGCCTAAGAACCGCTCCAAACGGTAAAGTTTCCAATGATATGCTAAGAGATCTCCTTGGTTATCCCGAAAAACTCATAGCTTTGGCCGTCCTTGCCATTGGTCACAAAGCCGAAGAGCACCCCCCTTATACGGACAATGATTGCCTATGGAACAAAGTCCATTATGGAAAATATTAACCCCCACTAGTGTCTACTTGCAAAAATTTATAACCTTATTTGCGAGTTGAGCACCTCTGACTTCTCGTTTTTTCCAAATAAAAGACTGTGCAGTTTTATTATATGCATTTTGAAAGGCAATTATTGAGATACCAAATAAACATTGGATATTTGGTGAGAGACATAGGTAAAAAAGTTTTTCTTATCGTCGGTAACCTAAGAACTCATCATTCCAAAAAGTAAAAGTTTGGCTTAATGAGCGTAAAGACAAGATAGATTTTTTTTACTTGCCACCGTATGCGCCTGAATATAATCCTGATGAGCTTGTAAATAGCGACTTAAAAAGAGATGTTAGTAATAGGTCTATGCCTAAATCTGAAAAAGATCTCGAACGTAACACGCGTTCTTATCTAAAAAAATTACAACTGAATAAAAAGAAAATATCGTCTTTTTTCTACGCTCCATTTACAGTGTATGCTGCATAATTTGTCCAATGTTTAATTGGGGGATCAATATCTAAAAATTCACATAAACTTACTCAACTCAACCCCTTGCCAAGCAAGGCGTCAAAGGGGGTTGAGTTGTTTTAATTCACGGTACACTTTACCGATAGTCTGTATATTTTTTCGCCAATAAGGCATAGTACTGAGCAACACGCTGATTTATCTGTAACAGGTCGTTTTCTTTATATAGTTTTTCCAATGTGGCTAAGGCGTTAACATGCTTTTGTTTAAACGCCAGTTTTGCATAGTATATTGATTTTTTTATATCTTTATCTTGATATGTATCTACAGAATGAAACAGTGCTAACCCAAATAATGCAGAGGCATTGTTTTGCTTTACTGCTTGTTCAAGATAGTATTTAGATTTTATTATATCGAGCGGAAACTCCATTTCTCCCAAGTATAAACCTCCAAGTATTTGTAAGGCCAAAACATTCTTCTTTTCAGCTGCTTGTTCAAGATAATATTGAGCCTTTTCAAGGTCTTTTAATGTTCCTTTTCCAAAGTAATAACAGCGCCCCAGTTGAAGAAATGCTATTGCACTATTCTTTTTTGAAGCCATTTCGAAATAAAAAAACGCTTTTTGATAATCTTCTGCGTTGTTTCCATGCCTTAGATAATACTCACCCAAGGTATTCATTGCCTGCATAGCATCCGCTTCAACTCCTTGCTCGTACAAGCCTTGAGCTTTTGCAAGGTTTGCTTCAACACCAAATCCATGTTCATACATTAGTCCTAAATTGGCATAGGCCTTAGAATATTGAAGCGCAACCGCTTTTTCAAAATATTCACGTGCTTTTTTATAATCTTGTTCAATTTTTTCACCATTGCCATAGGCAACCCCTAAAGCAAAGATGGCTTCGGCATTGTTTTCGGTCGCTTGTTGCTCAAGCTCTTCAAGTTCCGCCTTTGTATAGGGAACAATTGCCTTTGGCGGATCGGGAATAACTACCCCATCAGGAACATGTAAACTCTGCACTTCCTTTCTTTCTTCTTCGGTCAGCATGATTTCTGCCAATTCGTTTGCCGTCATCGCTCGCAACATTTCATCGGTGATAATCTGGCCTGAACGTGTTCTGACGACGTGCGCATCTTCAAGCTGTATGCCGTTTTCCAAACTACCTTTAAGGCTTGTTTCATCTTGCAGGACATATACTTTTATAACAGAATGTATAACCCCTACAAGGAGAAAGGCTCCTATAATTTTTAGTATATGCTTTAGGAATTTCATATATTACCGTTCTCCGAAATATTGATTGTATACTAAGGTAGCTTTTCAAAAAACATATTGCAAGGTCTAAATTTTTACATCGTAATTTATTTGATATATTGAACTGTTAGAGTATATTTTGCTTGAAAAGTTTGTTGAGACTTTGAGCAGAAGAAATCCCGTATGTAGAAAAAACATTGGAAATAGCTGAAATTGACATATATCACCCCAAGCAACTTTAAAGTTATCATTTACAGTAATGAGTTTCAATCTTCCGCATAATAGGAAAAATATTCCTTTTTGCCGTCTACCACCTAAAAATCATGCAAAAAATGTTCCTTTTTTCAAAAAAAGAGACTTATGAACAGGCGCACTTGCCCCCTTCAAACATTTTCTAATTATCAGGTCAATTTCCCCAATTATTTAAAATTTTAGCATTACATAGTTCAACATTTTCCACTACACTCACCAAAAAAGGATGCACAGATATGAACATATTTAAAACGTATCGAAAAACAAGTTTGTTTTTTCTTATTATTTTTATTCTTGTTGGTGGGCTTTATTGGGCAGTGGATTATTCCCACAAGTTTACCCCAGAAGATATTGCTTCCCTTGAAAAACAAGCCGAAAACGGAGACGCCGAAGCCATGTATATACTTGGAACAATTTATGATTTGGGTGAAGGCGTACCCGTAAACTATGAAATAGCAAAAAAATATTATGAACTTGCTATAGAGAAGGAGTATCCGGAAGCATTTCATAGATTAGGAGCATTGTATTGGAATGGTGACGGAGTAAAACAAAACCCGAAAACGGCAATATCTTATTTTGAGCAAGCAGCAGAGCAAGGGTCTTCTGCAACATTTGTATTGTTAGGTTTACTATATTTTTATGGTGTTGAGGTTGAAAAAAATTACTCTATTGCATTTGAATATATGCAAAAAGCATCAGATTTAGGAGTCGTGGACGCGTAGATGTTTATGGGTAACATGTACTTTGAAGGCCTAGGTGTTGATAAGAATATAGCCAAGGCCAAATTTTATTATGATTCTTTTACTTCTCATGGCAAACCCTTTCTTGAATCTTATATATCGTCTCAACTTAATTTATTATCATTATCGTTTTAATACAGAGGCTCTTTACGTGACGGGTTTAAGTTTGAATACGTGGCAACTTGTGCCACGTATTCAAAAAAACGGCTTATACAATAATTATAAACTGTTATAAGAATGATTTTTTATCCGATTTCCCCCAATATCACTAAAGCTTTTCCTTCCTTGTTCGATAAGTCTGACGTGGAGTTATTTTATGAATTTTGAGGGGGATGTATATGTCAAGTATTACAAGTGTGTCTTCAGCTACAAAAGAGTTTTTAAAAGAATTACCAGGTCAGTCAGCTAACAGTGCCAACAATAAGCCAACAGGTGTTGTCAATACAAATAATTCAGATTCGTCCGACTCAGAGGATAAAGAGCTTAATCCGGCATTGCGTGATCATTTTGAAATTTCTCCGGAAGCGAAACAAACGTATGACCATGCTCAAGAAATGGCTAAAAAGTCGGATAACTTTATCGAGATGATAACAAACGAAAAGGGTGAGGTTGACTTTATAGGGTATGCAAATAAAGCTCTGACCAACAGACTTGCGCAACCACCCGAAGATTTTTCTAAAAAAGTCACCGTAAGTATTCATTACAGTGCACAGGTGACGCAAACAACAACACTCAATAAAAACAATGAAGCTACAACAAGTTATGCCGTTCAAATTTCAGGGAAAGACGGACAAAAAATCGCTTTAAATTTAACAGATGATACTGCCATAAGCGAAAACGAAGATGGCACACTGTCCGTATTTTCCATGCAATCTAATACTACTTCAATATATGGCCTTGATGGTAAGGAATAATCTGAAACATACCCTAAAAATCAATCTATCAATACCATAAAAGTACAAGGGGGCGTTATGAAAATTTCTTTAGGTCAGTTTAGAAACACAGAAAATTATTCCATTTTGGAAGCCGCAACCACCATGCATAATCTTGCGACCAACTCAGGGGATTCCAAAAAAGCAAATGCTGTTGCCGGTGCGCTTTTGAGTAGCTCCAAAAATGACACCATTACCGAAGAAGCTCAATCGGCTTTTGATAAACTCAATCTTTCTATGGAAGCCAAAATCAAGGAAGAAAGAGCGAAAGCAAAAGCAGAGCAAGAACTTGAAGCAGCTAAATTGGCACAAGAATTGGCGAGTCAAGAAGTTGTTGCTCAAGCCGAAGGAACCGAAGGAACTGCTGAAGGCGGCGAAAATACTTCCGATAGCTCGTCTACTAGCTCTTCTGCCACCTCTTCTGCGGGCGCTTCTACCTCAGCGCCTACTACCACGACAACAACTGCGACAGCGACAGCAAGCACTCCCGACATAGATATTGAAACAAGTAGCCAAAGTACAGCAAGCACAAGCACCTCAGGAAGTTCAGCGCCTCCATCTATCGATATTGTTGTGTAGTAACTTTTATATTATATATACAACAAAGCCTCTCTGGCAGTGGAAAACTGCTGAGAGGCTTTGTTGTTACTTGAAGCTATGGGGAACAATTTTAAACCTTTGTCATACAAGGAAAGAGCTCTACATAATTACAATTCCAGTTACATATTTCCAATTTTTGAAAACTGCAACAAACAAAAATATTCTTTGTCTGTAATTTCAATCACTTAAAGTTTTCACATAACAGCGTTCAATTGATTAGAACTTTGTGTCATAGAAGAGGTGTTTTTGAGCATATGCTGATTATTTTGAAAAAGTTCCATAAAATCTTGGTCATTCTTCGGATATTGCAATTTTTTCATAGTTGAGAGCGCATCCTCAGGAAATGCTAACGAAGTTTCATCAGACGAAGTTTCATCATTGGACGACGTATTATTTTGCTCGTTATTTTGTTCTGCTAATTTTTCCTCAAGTTCTTTCGCCATTTCCTCAGACAGTTCTTGAGCGAGTTCTGACAGTTGTTCAGAAATTTCAGGACTGGACATTTTGTAATCTTGAGCCAAACCTTGTATAAAACCAAGCAGTTCTTCATCGCTTACTTCGGATGACAGTTGCGTTTTTGCACTTATTACCGCTTCTTTGACATTACCGCCGTTACTTTCCATCTCTTGTTCAAACAATTGTTTAAACTGCGCTTCGCTTGTTTTGAGAAGGGCATCGGCAAAGCTCTCTCCCGACTTGACAAGGTCAAGCATGTGAGCGGTAAAGTTTGCTGAATTCAGCTTTATTTCTTCCAGATCCTCTTGGCTTTGGTTGAAATCAGCTTCCGCCTCTTCTTCTACAGATGCATAGTCAGGGGTAAAGCTTTCGCTTTCAAGTATGCTGTCTATAAAAGACTGGCTATCAGAATCCTCGGAATCTTGTGATTTTACACCAATTTGTCCAATCTGCATAAACAAAGAAGACACATCAGACACTTGATCTTGGCTTGAAATTCTCATAATAACCTTCCATTAAATTAAAAATTATTGTAAAATTTTATTAATAACGCAAAAACTCATTTTATGTGAACACACTCTATATCGCCACGTCATTCCAATTCTCGTTAAACTCAAAAAATATGGAATAATAAGAGATATACTTTTTCTAAATTTAATGTCCCATTATTAAAGTTTTTTGAGGAAAGGGGGAGGGTTTGGGAGGGGGAAAACTCCCTTTTGTACACAAAAGGAGTTTTCCCTCTCCCAGCAATAAACAAATTGGAATGACATGCTATATCGCAATGTCACTACGATAATTCATCCAGTCTCTGTTTTGATACGTCATTTTACGTTGAAAGCTATCCGGTTCTCTTGCTTCTGCCGATTTCATGGACATTAATGAAGAATCAAATGTTACCCTCGTTAGATTATGTTCAAATCGGCATTCGGAAAAAATTACTCTTCTATAATGAGCACTGCATAATTACAAACCTAGTTATAAACGCTGTAGTTTTTCTAAAGTTCAGACTTTTTAACAACATAAAAATCATGCAGAGAAAGGCAGAAAAATTAATTGTTTAACGGCAAAAGCGTGATTTTGCCTATGTTTGATTTTTGGTCGCATTTGCGTTGCAACCGCTCCGTAAGCCCTCGCGAAATTCGTTTTGCAGAGGTCTTCTAGATACTTTAGAAACTTTACACGACAGCAAACAAGGCAAAATTTGCCTAGTATAGACTACTCCACGTTATATTTTGCATATTATATGCCAAACAAGGCTTTTAACGTTTCACTGGTCATCACGGCTTTTTCATCATCAAACATATATAATTTTCCGTCCTTAAATGCCCCGATATAATCAGAATAGGATGATTGGAAATACTTATAAACAAGCGGGGTAATTCTCTATAATAAACAGACTGTTTACAAACTGAAATATGTGTATTTTTTATAACCATTAAACATTATAAAGATTAATTTGAAAACATACCCTAGTTTTTTCTAAAGAAATATAAAAGGCTAGTTTTAGGTGAAATTTAGGCAATGTATCATATTTTTTCTGACAATCTCTACATATAACTTTTACAAAATAATAATTATGCCACGCTCTTTACTTATTCTTTAAAGTTTCTTTCATTTTTCCTCTCTTTTTCTTCTAAAAATCCTAAGAAAAATTTTAATTTTATTTGCTATATATCAAACTAAGGAAGTAGAGTGCCTTTATCCATATTGATTCATTAAAAAATACATGTTCTTAAGTATTTCTTAATGTTGTGTATGAAAGGGTTATTTTGCTTTTATTTTTTATTTATAAAGTTTTATTATGCGAACTATATTGATAAATACTAATTATCTATACACCATAAAAAACTAAAAGGGAAATAGCATGAGAATAGCACTTACAGGAAATCCAAACAGTGGCAAAACGACTCTCTTCAATGCCATAACAGGAAAAATTGAAAAAGTAGGCAACTGGGCTGGGGTTACAGTTGAAAAAAAGGAAGGAAAAATCAAAAGCAGTCTGACAAATGAAAACGACTTAATCGCCGTTGATTTGCCGGGGGCTTATTCCATGTCACCTTTTACTTCAGAAGAAAACATTACAAGTCAGTTTGTAAAAACGCAAAACCCTGATGTTATTATTAATATTGTGGACACAACCAACCTCAGCCGTAGCTTATTTTTTACAAGTCAACTTTTGGAACTGGGTATTCCTGTTGTTGTTGCTCTCAATAAAAGTGATTTGAATGAAAAAAAAGAAATTTCCATCGATGTAAAAAAACTTTCCGAAATGCTTTCATGCCCTGTGGTTCAAACAGTGTCAATAAATTCCGCCGAAAACGGGCATAAAGAACTTCTTTCGGCAGTTCTTTCGGTAAAAGGAAAAACACAAGTTGCCCCTTATAAGGAAACAAATCTCGAGCTATCTGATGAAAATGCCGTAAAAGCCTCTGATATCAAACGTTATGAATATATAGATAAAATGGTAAAAGAAGTTGAAATACGTAAAA
>CAYJHY010000013.1:0-21996 GCA_964369875.1 uncultured Mailhella sp. | reverse complement strand
GCAAGAAAATAAGTCTTTAGCTCTTTCAATTGCAATTTCTTCGGCAACGTCAACAAATTCACACCCACCGTAATAACGTTTATGTGGGTAGCCTTCAGCATATTTATGAGTTAAAACTGAGCCTTGTGCTTCACGAACTGCAGGTGAAACAAAGTTTTCAGAGGCAATAAGTTCAAGTTTGGTCACTTGGCGACGGTTTTCTTGAAAAATTGCTTCTGCAATTTGAGGATCTTGAGAAATAATAGCTTGCATGAGACACTCCTTTAACAAGGTGGTTAAGAATTAATCCAACTCACAAAACCAAAAAAGCCACTTCAAATCTAAATTGGATTTGTAAGCGGCTTTCGAAATGAGACATAAAACTCAATTAGTTAGAGTACCGCTTAAAAAGTACACTCCCGTTTGTCCCACCAAACCCAAAATTGTTACAAAGAACGTATTCAGGATCGAGTTTTTTGGGGCCGTCACCCATATAGTTAAGAGGACAAGCCGGATCGGGGGTTTCATAGTTAAGGGTACCTGGTACCATGCCACTATCTAGAGTAAGCACGGAAATAACACTTTCAGCACCACCGGCTGCGCCGAGAAGATGACCTATTTGTGACTTGTTGGCACAAATGGCAATATTTTTTGCATGATCACCAAAAACTTGCATAATAGCTTTACTTTCGGCGGCATCATTGGCGTTTGTGGAAGTACCGTGAGCGTTAATATGTGTAATTTGTTCAGGTTTTACATTTGCGTCTTTAAGTGCGCGACGCATAACGGTTGCCATGCCTTCACCGTCTTCACGGGGAGCAACCATATGGTAAGCATCATCGGAACCTGCCGCACCGACGATTTCAGCGTAGATGTGTGCACCACGCTCAAGAGCGCTGTCAAGGCTTTCAAGGAAAAGCATACCGGCGCCTTCACCCATAACAAATCCTGCACGATCCGCATCAAAAGGACGTGAAGATTTTTCGGGGGTGTCGTTGTATTTGGAACAAAGAGCTTTCATAGAAGTGAAGCCTGAAATACCCATAGGGGTAATGGTTGCTTCTGTTCCGCCTGTAATCATGGCATCACAACGGCCTAAAGCGATTTCTGTATACGCATAACCGATAGCATGGGTTGCAGAGGCACAAGCGCTGGTCAATACAAGGTTAGGACCTTTGGCACCTGTAAAAATTGCAACTTGGCCGGGAGCCATGTTAGAAATAAGCATGGGAATAAAAAATGGAGATACACGGGACGGACCGGCTTCAACAAGCTTTGAGTGGAAAACTTCGATAGTAGATAGACCACCAAGACCTACACCCAAGACAACGCCAACATTTTCAGCGTTTTCATCGGTGATTTTGTAGCCTGAATTTTCCATAAGTTGCATTGCACCGCAAACCGCAAATTGAACAAATCTGTCCATACGTTTAGCTTGCTTTGCGGGAATATATGTATCGGGATTAAACTCAGAAATTTCACCAGCAATGTCCGTGTCGAAACCTGTAGTGTCAAAATTTGTAATTTTTCTAATACCACACTTACCTGCGATAATACCTTCCCAAGTGGTTTTTACATCAAGACCAAGGGGGGTGATAGCTGAAACTCCGGTAATAACAACACGTCTACGGCTCATAAGTATTCCTTCTGGGTAATTTGACTGAAAAACAGTTCCCATTCCTAAAACAGTTTAAAAGTTAATATAAAATTTTGGGACGTTCAAAAAGAACGTCCCAACAAATACGTCTTATTTATTTTCAACGTAAGCGATAGCATCTTTCACTTTGAGGATCTTTTGAGCATCTTCATCAGCGATTTCACAGGAAAATTCTTCTTCCATAGCCATGATGAGCTCGGTAAGGTCAAGAGAATCTGCACCCAAATCTTCTACAAAGGAAGCTTCCATGGTTACTTCTTCTTCAGAAACGCCGAGTTGATCTTTAATGATTTGTTTAATTTTAGCTTCAGCTGACATAATCCCTCCAAAGGGTATTTTATTTCAAGGTTAACAATAAAGACCACCGTTTACCGGTAGCACTTGTCCTGTAATATAAGATGCTTTCTCTGATGCGAGAAAAGCAACTGCATCTGCAACGTTTTGTGCAGACCCAAAAGTTCCCAAAGGAATTTGTGAAGCATACTGAGTTTTTACTTCTTCGGGTAAAACTGCAGTCATATCGGTTTCAATAAAACCGGGAGCAACTGCATTTACAGTTATACTGCGAGAACCAAATTCTTTTGCGGCAGATTTCGTAATACCAATTAATCCTGCTTTTGCGGCAGCATAATTTGCTTGCCCTGCGTTGCCCATTTGTCCCACAACTGAAACAATATTAACAATTCTTCCATACCTTTGTTTGGACATAAGCTTAAAGGCTTCGCGTAAACAGATAAAAGAACCACGTAAATTAACGTTGATAACATTATCAAAGTCGTCATCTTTCATGCGCATGATAAGCCCATCTTTTGTGATACCCGCATTATTGACGAGTACATCAAGACGAACCTTGTCTTTGATTTCTTCTTTGAAAAAAGCAGCTATAGCTTCGGTATCTCCGATATTCAAACGATAGGCTTTTGCTGTTCCACCAATTTTTTCAATTTCTGACACAACTTCAAGCGCTTCATCGTCTTTAGATGCATAGGTTAAAATCACATGAAAGCCTTCTTTTGCCAACGTAAGGGCAATGGCTTTACCGATTCCTCTTGAGGCGCCTGTAACAAGGGCTGTTGATAATAATTCTTGTGTCATAATGGTACTCTCTTTTTTCTTCAAAGAAACATATACTTTTTTTACAAAATTTTCAATGGCAAAGGCTTTATTTTTTTAATATTTTTGCATTTTTACTTATCATATTGATATGATTACATATTTATGAAAGTAAGGCGGAAGCCCATGTAAGCCCTGCCCCAAAAGCTGTCAGAAGGGTTTTCTCCCCTTTTTTTATCAGATTTTGCTGGCGCGCATTTTCTAACGCTAAAGGAATTGAAGAGGCTGAAGTGTTGCCATAAAGGCTGACATTCATAAAAACTTTTTCTTCGGGTATTTCTAGTCGTGAGGCAACAGCTTCTAATATTCTGGCATTTGCTTGGTGAGCAATAAATAAGTCAATATCATTCACAGTCAAATTGTTTCTTTCCAGAACTTTTTGACTTTCTTGAACCATGCCACGTACAGCATTTTTAAAGACATCCCTGCCTTGCATGGTTAAAAAGAAGCTTTCATCGATTTTATCACCGACTTTTGCATTCATTTTACTACCACCGCCGATTTGAATCAAGTCGCTCAAATCTCCGTCGGCACCGCAAGAAACATCATGCAAAGTAAAAAGGGGGTGTTCGCAATTATTTTTGATAATAACCGCTCCTGCTCCATCTCCAAACAAAACCGAAGTTGTGCGATCTTCATAGTTCATACGTCTGGACATAGCTTCTGCTGCTACAAGTAAAACCACCGCATTTTCATGAAGAGCCAAATAAGCGCGAGCCATTTCGAGTCCGTAAACAAAACCGGAGCACGCAGCATTGAAATCAAGGCATGTGATACTTTGTGAATCTATAGAAATTTTGGTAACGCCACTATACTCAGCAAGGCCGAGACGTTGGGCTATAAGACATGAAACAGAAGGAGAAAGATAATCGGGGGTACAAGAAGCCACAAAAATATGAGTAATATCTTTGGCTTCAATTTTTGCGTCTTCTATAGCTTTTTGCGCAGCATAAAAACCGGCATCGGAAGCGTTTTCAGAAGTGGCTAAAATACGTCTTTCTTTGATACCGGTGCGAGTAAATATCCACTCGTCGGATGTGTCCATCATATTTTCAAGGTCTTGATTACTAAGAATTTCTTTCGGAACATAGGTTCCGAGACCTGCGATTTGACAAAGGGCGTTCATAATTTCCTCTAACTAAACAGAACGAGCAAAACTTGTCAGCTCTTCGTTATCTCTGATGGCAGAAACAAGTTGTTGGTGGGTGCCTTTTCGCACATATGTGGAAGCCATGCAAACGGCACTTCTAATTGCTTTTTCGTTACTTGAACCGTGACAAACAAAGGAAATACCTTGTAAGCCAAGAAGAGGGGCACCGCCGTATTCGGCATAGTCTACTGTGGTTGCAAACTTTTTAAACGCTTTCTTTGCTAAAAAAGTTCCAATCTTAGGAAGTAAACCATTTCCCATCAATTCACGTTTCAAAACATGTATCATTGAGTAAGCTAGACCTTCACTGAGCTTGAGAGCAATATTGCCCACAAAGCCATCACAAACGACTACATCCACTTCACCTATAAAGAGATCACGACCTTCAACATTGCCTAAAAAATTCAAATTTTTAGCTACTTTTAAAAAGTCATAGGCATCTTTAACGATACTCGTTCCTTTACCCTCTTCTTCTCCAATACTTAAAAGCCCAACCCTAGGATTCTCATATTCTAAAATATCCTTGGCAAAGGCAGATCCCATAAGGGCGAATTGAAAGAGATGATAGGGCTTACATTCAACGTTTGCCCCGACATCAAGTAAAAGTTTAGGTGTTGTTTTAGACGGTAAAATAGTTGCAAGACAAGGTCTTTCAACCCCGGGGATTCTTCCGAGAATAAACATTCCACAAGCTACACAAGCGCCGGAATGCCCCGCACTTATAACTGCATGAGCATCTCCGCTTTTTACTAAGCGACAGGCAACTTGAATAGAAGAATCTTTTTTAGAACGTAAGATTTCGGAAGGTTTTTCGTGCATCTCCACAATTTGTGAAGCAGGAACAACTTCGTAATCAACAGAGCTAAAAGAGGACGCAACTTCAGACAAAACAGCTTGAATTTTATCTTCTTGTCCGACAAAAAGAATCTTATCACCTGTTTGTGAAGCTGCCTGTAATGCGCCCGGAACGACTACGGAAGGCCCAAAGTCGCCTCCCATAGCATCCACGGCAAGTACAGTTTGATTATTCATCGCCACCTGCGGTTTCAATAACCTGACGACCTTTGTATTTACCACAAGTTGGGCAAATAGCGTGAGGAATGGTTGGTGCGCCACATGCACAGTAGATTACTGTAGGTTTCGCAACGCGATCGTGTGAACGACGCATACCTTTTCTGGAACGTGATTTCTTATTTTGTTGTACAGCCATTGTATACTCCTTGTAAGCCTTAGCTTTATTGTATCTTTATATTACGTAAGGCGGCGAAACGAGGATCTTGGTTCTCGTCTTCACACCCACAAATACCATTATTAAGGTTTTTACCGCAGTTCGAACAAATACCTTTGCAATCTTTACTACACAAAGGTTTGCTTGGTAAAACAAGCACAAATTCTTCCCAAAGCAATGCACCAAAATCTATTAGAGTTGCGTTAAACTCCTTAAACAGAATTCGGTTCTCGCCCCAGAGCTCTTCTTTGATTTCTTCTTCATCCTTAGGATATTCTTCAAATTCATCAAAGTCAGAAGCTATGGTAAAAACTGTTTCTTCGGTGCATCTGTCACAAGCGATGGAAACTTTACCTCGAATTTTACCTCGGAATAAGCATCCTTCTGTTTCAGGCAAAACAAATATTTCTGCTTTTATACCTTCGACAATCTTGTAAGGCAGATGAAACTCCGCCAAGGGGTCAGCCCAAATACTTTGATCATCCCATTGAAATGTTTGACCATGTTGTTCTATATCCCTAAGCGCCATCTTTACTTTTGTCATAAAAACTCCGTATTGACGTGACAACATACTAGCAAACTATAGAATCTGTCAAGAAAATATCGGTCTTTTAACCAAAAAAAGTAGAAAAAACATTAAAAAAAATCAAAGTATAAAAAATAAGCTTGATTTGTTTAAAATAGCCTATTTTTTATACTTAAATAATCTTAGGCTTTGGACTTCATGGCCAAAACAGCACGCTTAAAGCCTTCACGTGACTGTTCAATAACCCTGTCTTCAACGGCGTAACACAAACGAATGTAGCCGGGACAACCAAAACCACGACCAGGAACACCGAGGATTTTCTCTTCACGCAGAGCTTCGACAAATCCCAAATCATCACCGTTTGGTGCTTTGGGGAAAATATAAAAAGCCCCTTGCGGAGTTTGGAAATCAAGACCTGCCTCAGATAAAATCTCTGTAAAAAGTTGGCGTCTTTTCGTATAGGTCTCAAGTGCCGCATCGGTTGAAGTGCCAAGAGCGGCTTTCATGAGGTATTGTCCAACAACAGGTGGATTGACAAACCCTAGTACACGATTTGACATGGTAGCGGCAGTCATTAAACTTTCTTTATCTTCAAGTTCGGGAGAAATAGCCATAAAGCCAATACGCTCCCCTGCAATGCCATATTTTTTAGAAAAAGAGCTGACTACTACCGCATATTTATACATGGGCAAAATTGCGGGAACTTCCATGTTGTCATAGGCTAAAAATCGGTAAGGCTCATCTGCCAAGAGATAAATTGGGCGTCCATATTTTTCTGAGGCTTTTTTCAAAATCTCTACAATACTCTGAACTTCTTCTTTGTTATAAACTTTACCTGTGGGGTTGTTGGGAGAATTGATAATAAGTACTCTTGTCTTTTCGTTGATAGCGTTTTCAATTGCAACAAGGTCAGGACCAAAATTTTCCAAATCACACATGACAACTTTGAAAACACCATTATGATTGGTTGTATAAAAGGAATATTCTCCAAAAAATGGTGCTATGGCAATTACTTCATCTTGGGGCTCCAATACAGAGTGGAAAAAAGCATTGATTGCGCCGGCTGCACCACAACTCAGCATGACTTCTGATTTGGTTAAAGTGATTTTTTGTTCTTTGGAAAGTTCTTCCGCCAAAGCTTCAATGGCCCACGCATATCCACCATTAGGCATATATCCAAGACTTGCAGGTTTATTCAGATTTTCAGAAAGTTCACGCATAGCTTCGCCAACGATTGGAGGTGGTGGCAAATCAGGATTCCCTAAACTAAAATCCATTACAGCATCAGCACCAAATTCTTTTTTTAATGCAATGCCAAGTTCAAACATTTGACGTATCATTGAACCTTTTTCAATATTTTGAGCCATTTGTGCTGATACTACTGACATACTCTTCTCCGTTATAGTTCTGCTTGTTCATAAAAAAAAGGTTTTTTGCAATAAAAAACCTTTTTTTTCAATATATGTAAAAATTAAAAAATAATATTGACCGCTTCGATGTCTGAAGCATCTTTCAAGGCAATAGAACCGATTTCCCAAGCCTTCGCGTTAACCGCGCGCAACAGCTCCATGGCTCTGTCTTTATCTTCTTTATCGAGAATAAGAACGTAACCGATACCACTGTTGAAAATCTGCAACATTTCAGGCCAAGATAGTTTTCCGGTTTCTTTTAACCATGTAAACACAGGTGGCATATCCCAGCTTCCGAAATTGATGTCGGCACGTACATTATTGGGAAGTACGCGTGGAATATTGTCATAGAAACCACCGCCTGTAATGTGAACCATACCTTTAATATTAAGGTCACGCATAATCGCACGTAAGCTTTCCACATAAATGCAGGTCGGTTCTAACAATACTTCTGCAAAAGTTTTATTTGTTTCGGGGAAAATATCGTCTGCCTTGGCACCACTTTCAGCAAAGATTTTTCTTGCTAAGCTGTATCCATTTGAATGTATGCCTGAAGACGCAAGACCGATAACCACATCACCGACGCTGATGCTTGAGCCGTCAACAATTTTATCGCTGTCTACAACACCGACACAAAAACCTGCCAAGTCGTAATCGCCTTTTGTGTACATTCCGGGCATTTCGGCAGTTTCACCGCCTAAAAGTGCACAGCTGGAACGTCGGCAACCTTCAGCTATCCCTTCAACAACAGATACGGCTTGGTCAACATTCAGTTCGCTGCATGCAAAGTAGTCGAGAAAAAAGAGAGGACGTGCGCCTTGCACAAGAATATCATTCACACTCATGGCAACAAGGTCGATCCCAACAGTGTCGTGTTTATCAAATTCAAAAGCAAGCTTTAGTTTTGTACCCACCCCATCGGTTGCCGCAACAAGCACAGGGCTTCTCATATTATCCACATCAAGTTTAAATAAACCGCCAAAACTACCGATATCGGAATAAACACCCGGTGTGTTTGTTGTTCGAACAATTGACTTAATACGAGAAACAAAGGAATTTCCTGCTTCTATATTAACTCCGGCATCAGTATATACTTTTGAACGTGATTGACTCATAATTTTCTCCTTTAGCATACGCTAAATCCTACAGAAATTTAATTTTTTTGCAATAGAGAATATAAATAAATTTTTTATTTATATTTCAACACATTACATAATGATATCCCAAAACTATACATTAAGCCCAAATTCTGAACAGAAAGCAAATGAGAGCAAGGAAAATAAAGATAACACTTATAAAGACCAAGGATTTTTTTTGTAAAGGCAAGTTTGTGACTGAAAGTCTTTGCAAGCAAAGCAGGGCTATGGGTAAAAAGGCAAGAGGGGCAATAATATAATATTTCCAGTTGTTATAGAGCACATTTTTGTCGTCTTGGCTGATATTTTCCATTGAAGGATAGAGGCCAAAACTCTGCAATTCGATCCACAATAGGTGTAATCGATCTGTTGACAAAGGCATTAAAAGTACCATGGTGAGTATGGCAACAAGAAAAAGCGCACCACTTATACAAGCTCTTTGAGCATGGGTTTTTAAGAGTACATTATAGTAATCTCTACCATAATCATCTTTGTTTCTGCGAACAATCAAAAACAATAAACACAAAAGGTGTGCCCCCATAAGCCCCATCAAAAGACATGTAATCGCAAAAATTATTAATGGAACTTGTAAGGGTTCCTGATACCACAGGTGTTCTAAGGTCCAGTCCGGCGCAAACATGGTGGCTCGCAGATAATGCCACAATAATATAATAACACCTAAAATCTGCCCTGTGCCCAAGATAAGGTTCATTTTATAAAAAATGTTTTGTACGCCTTTTTTTGTATAGGTAATTCCGAGATAACAAAGGCCGCTCACAAAGTATAAGGCGGCAAGTCCCAAAAATAAATTATCCATAAATGTCGGGCGAATAAAATACGTTGCAATGAGACCGTTTGCAAAGTAATCCGCAACAAAAAGGATTCCCAGCAACAATGAAAAAAAAGCCCCGAAAGTAGCAAAGTGTTTTGCACCTTTTTCATATAGTGAACGTTTTAGTTTACGAGTAATTATTCGGTTTCGTTCGGAAATAAAAGGTAAACAAGCAAGGCTTGTACATAAAAAAGCTAAAAACGTTACTGACAGAAGAAAAAGAGTCCACATATCATAAATCCATACGCTAAAGGTTATATTTGAAAAAGGGTAAAAATAAAAAAATTGTGTTTTCTCATTGCATGCTTTTGCTAAATGCATTATAAACATCTATGAATATATACGCAAGCATTCTTATGTGATTTAAATCCATTTACTTGTACGTGTATAATTAAAAACTAACATTTCGTAATACAAATATGGTGTAATTGTTTGTTTTGTATGCATATTCTTATTTATACCGAGTTCGTTGTTACGTTTATATATTAAGGGCGTATTGTGCGTAAATTTTCATGGGGAATAGCCATTCTTATTCTTTGGGGAATTATTTTATCCTTTGGAGTATTCTTTTATCTTAAGTTCTTACAACCTTCCAGGTTAGGTGAAACTGTTATAAGTTTTTTTGAAGAACGGTTTGAAGTTACTCCCAAAATTTCCTTTATTAAATTAGAGTTTACCCCTCATCCATCTATTATTATCAAGCATGCCGAACTGAACTACCCACAAAAAAATATGAATGTGAGTTTTGCGGAAGCTCATGCAAGTATCAGCTGGAAAACTATTTTAGCGGGTCGACCTGTCATCGGTGCTGTAGAGATTTTTCAGCCAAAATTTGAACTTGTCCGTCAAAAACCATTTATAAAAGATAAAATCGAAGAGACTGCACAAGTAAGCCTTTCGCAAGGTGCCACAGTTCTCCCAGATTCTGATACATCGAAAGAAATTTTTGCAGAAAAGCAAAAAATCCTTGAAGAAAACATCCAAAAAGTCTTACAGAAGCTTGTTCAGTTTGAAATACCTTACTTTTTTCAAGATGGTTCAATGGTGATACGTGACGGCAGTGTGAGTATTTCTTATCCTGCACAGAGCGAAGTGTTATCTTTGGACGGTATTGATTTAGACTTACGAATTCCGGGGACTTTCGACGGGCATCTCGATTTACGGGTTGAAAACGGCCATTTTGTCGCTAAAAGATCTCCACAACTTGATTTTACGAAAAGTCATTTTGCATTAAAGGGTTGGCGCTTAGACACTGATAATATTACCGCAGACTTGCACATACAAAGCCTTTTTCAAATGGGTTCTTTACAAAAACTAAGAGTAAAGCCCATTAAAGAAGCCTATCGGTATTTCCCAATGCCTGAGCCTCTTAAATTTAGCTTAAGAACCCATTTAAATTATGATAAACACTTAAAAACGTTTGAGTCCGACGGTCTTCTTCAGACGCATGTTGTTTTCCCTATGAATGGGCATAATACGCCTTTGGAAGTTAACATTCCTTTCGATTTTCATGGAAATACCATAAACGACGAAAAAAACATGCTTAAATTGCCTGAAGAAACCAAGGAGAATGCACCTTACCGTCAAGCATTTCTGAAAGATAACGACAAGCTTCCACAAAAAGCTTTTGTTTTGGCTCCTTTTTATGTTAATGCTATCAATATAAACGGAGCGTATCTTAAAATTGGTGATGACAGTATTTTAGCAAGCGGAGAGCTGTTGGGTCTTTTCCCGTTGTCTCCTCTTTTTCAAGGAGAGGCTAAAGTATATAATTTCAGTTTGCCTCGTTGGATTGGTGCTTCCAGAAAAATGAGTGGTGGTTTGCATAACGCGCTTGACCAAATTAAAGGTGATATTCAGTTTATTGTTAATAAACGCGGTGTCTTTGCACCGTATCTCAAGGGTAATGTCAGAGGTATACAAGCCGAAGGAATAGGTTCTTGCGGTAATTTCAGAAAGCCGGATGTTGCTATAAGAATTACGCCCTTAAGTAGTACACGTCTTGATTTAAACCCTCTTTTTCCTGAGGTAAATGGGAAAAAAGAAGAAAAAGTTTCTTTGCCTCCTCCTGCTGTGCCTTTGAATCCCAACAAAGATAAAGACAGTATGTTTGTCGATTATCACATAGATATTCTGACTCCCGATGCTAAAATATGGAAAGTCAATTTGCAAAAAGCGCGGACTCTTATCAGTCCCACAAAGGATGAAACCCCAACCCTTGATATTACCATCGACCATATGTACGAAGGCAAGGCTGAGGCTTTTGTTACGCTCGACGACGGTAATAATACGATAGAAACCCAAGTCAAAGGTGTTAACCTTGAAAACTTTATTTACGATATCGCCGAATTTAAAGCTCTCTATGGTGTTTTGGATGCTGACGCAACGATTAATCTTGGGGGGCAAAATATTGATCAAATACTTAGTTCGCTCAAAGTTAAAGCAGAAGGTAATCTTAGTAACGGAAGTTTTTTCAGTAAAACAGGGCTTATAGAAAAATATGATAACGGGTATTTTAGCATAGACGCCAAAGCTATTCCTTTTTATAAGCAAAATACTCCTCTTCCGCCTTATTTTCAAATGAAAGGTGATTATAACCTTTTCTTAGAAAGAAAATATTTACAAGCAAAAATCGTAAGTAATGCCATTCTTGAGGTGAGTACAAAAAATGGACTTCCTCTCATTATGAAGCCCCAGCAAGCTGACATTCTTTACCTGAGGGATGGGGAGAGTCGTTTTGAAAAAGCGCATGTGAAAGGTGATGGTTTATTGGGATATAATATTCCGGAAGATGAATTTGTAAACCTCCATAATTTTATGGGTACGTTTAATGATGATAGTGTTCAAGGGGATTTTTTCTTACATCGTAAAGAACAGCTTGACTGGTCCGGAAACTTAACTTTTGATCATATCAGTCTTGATTCATATATTTTTGGCGATGAAGAACCTATAAGCTCCAAAGAAAAAAACTCTCCGACGGAGAGACCTTCTGCATTTCCCATCGATGATTTATTGGAACACTCCATTAATATGCAAGTTAATGCAAAGAAAGCAACTCTATTAAATGTATTAATTCACGATTTCACGTCTTTATTACGTTTAAATAAAGGCGCTATGACCCTTGAAAAAACCGGCGCAAATATTAAAGAAGGGGGAACTCTTCAAGCCTTTTTGGAAGCAAAGTTATTTGCGAAAAGCCCAACCCAAGACGGTTATATTCAAACTAAATTCAAATTCCAATTGAAAGATGCAAACATGCTTGCCATCAGTATTATGCGTGGGCATGAAATCTTGCTTGCCGGTAACGGCCTTATACAGCTTTTTGGTAATGGAGTTTACCGCGACACCTCAGAAATACTTAAAAAACTTAATGGCACGTTTAAGGTTGATATCAAAGACGGTTATATTGAAAGCCCCAAAGCCTTGGAAGCGAATAAGGGTACAGATTTAGACTCACATAAAGCGCCAAACCGCATAAAACAGAACCGTTCTGCAAAAACTTATGATAAAACACTTTTTAGTTCTATAACCGCTTCGGGAGATATTAAAGATGGTGTGTTACATACTCCTAACTTTACACTTACCGGAGATGGTTTAAGTATGAAAGGGGTTGCTTACATTAATTTGCCTACAGAAGAAATTAAAGCAAATGCAACCGCTCTTGTTTTAGGCATTCCGGAAATCCCCATTGAGATAAGAGGAACCATAAAAGAGCCCGTTACTAACGTAAAAATGCTTAACGCGGTAACAGGAACCCTCGGAAACATTACAAGTGGATTTTTCCAAACGTTAGGAGGGATACTCTCAAGTCCTATCCATATATTGGCGCCTGAAAGAACCATTGTTTTGGATTAGAATATTTTTAGTTTGCTAGTTCTTGGGAGGGGGAAAACCCCTTTTGTGTACAAAAGGGAGTTTTCCCCCAAAAAACTCAAAATAACACTATTGCTTTTGTACTCGGTAACGCAAAGAAACCGTTTCTAAAAAACCTGCAATATCTTCACTCACCAGTCTGCTAAACAGTTTTAATTCATGAGAAAGCTCTGTTGCTTTGCTTGAAGCGAAAATCAAGGCGGCTACAGTATTATTTTCAATTTGTACGGGTAAACAGGCGTAAGCAACAAATTTTGGTATGTCTTTACTATTTCCAAAAAGTGGTGTGGTACCGGAATTTTTCCCATCGGCATGGACATGCATACCTTTTTTTAAAACCCATCCGACAATACCGTTTGACAACGAAAATTCTTTTTCTTTTAAAAGAGCAGGATATTCTCCTTCTACCAAATATTGTCCACTGTTTTCAGACAGCGAAGCAAAAGCCATATACTCAAAGCCTGTGCCAAGGGATAAGCATTGTAAGAATTTTTTTAAATACGAAGACCAGCCTACGTAGTTTTTTTTCAAGTCTGCCAACTGTTCAAAGAGTAGAAAATATTTTTCTGCTTCGTTGCAATGTTTGACCTGATTCGAAATTTCAGTAATTTGGGGAATAAGTTTTGCATAATTTGCCAAAAGCTCACGATCGTTTTCCGTGAAAAATTGTGGTTCTAAGCTATCAAGACAGAGAGCTCCGTGATCTGCAACAGGGACCCCCACAAACGAGCGGATATTGTCTTCTGTTTCATCAATATAATATCCAAGGTTAGGTAAGTCTGTTTCCACCACATGGTAGAGTAACGGTTCTTTGTTTTTTACAATCCATCCTACCAACCCCTTACCTTGACAAATAATGCTTTCAGGGTCTACGGATTTACTTTTACAATTATAAGAAATAAGTTGCGCATCACTATGTTCGGAAGAAAGATGAAAATAGGTAACCGCATGCGCCTCAAAAGTTTTAGCGATTATGGCTAAAAACTCATTAAGCAACGAATTTGCGGATAAACTTGGAGGAGATGAAAAATTATTTACGGGAGCACTTTCTTTGATTGTCATATCTATCCTATTTATTGCAAGTATTTTTATATACTAAGTCACACTATCAGTTTTCACTACAACTCTTCTACATAATAAAGCAATATTTTAAAACTAAGTTGATTCATATCGAGACAAAGAAAACATTTTTTATTATAAAAGCATACATTAGATGTATATCCCTGAGCAAAAAAAGTTGACGCAATCAAAATTCAATCGAACCAATTTGGCAATATAGTCTAAATTATTATTTATAGAGAGCGTTTATACTTTATGCGGAGCCGGTAAATCTTAAAAGTTGTACTGCATACTGTATTTTTACAAAATTTTTACGAACAAAGCAATAAAATTTTATAAAAAAATAGTTTTTTCCATGAGATAGCCTTGTATTTTCTAAAGAAATCTGTATAATAAAAAAAGTTGATTTTTATATATTTTATGTAAAAACATAACTGAAGGTATTATACTATACAAGTAAATGGTAATATAAACCATATATAATCGATTGAGGCGTTATGGAGAACTGGAAAGAAGCTTTTTCTCAAAGTAATTGGGTGCAAAAAAAGAAAAAATTCGAATATTTTGAAGCCCTTTCCTTGCAAAATATCTGCGAATTGAAAACTTTTTTAGATATTGTTCATATCCGTGAGGCGCTCATCCGTCCTTATTTTGAAGTGGAAAACTACCCTTATGTGGAAGTGCGTAATTTACTGCCATCCTTTGAGACAGATGTGTATGAACATAAGGATTTACCGGGATTTACTCTGATTGCTCTCGATAGACATCTTTCGTCTTTCAGAGAAATTTTTCAATATGACATGCTCCATCATACAGAAAACTATGCTTTTACGGCACAAGGCCCATGCTGTCCGCTTGAGCAAAATGTAACCCAAGCAAACTCTCTCACAATGCTTGCACGTATGCCTCGTTTTATGCATGAGGAGTATCGCAGACGATTCCAACGCCTTGACGTTACCGCACTTGAAATTTATCCTGAACTGTTGCCTTGTTTGTTGGAAATGGATAGGGCGCATGTTTTGAGCAAATCTGCTCACAACTATTTCCAACTAAGCGGAGTTTTCGCTTCCCTCCCCTCAGATATTGATGGGGAAATGAAACGCTTTGGATTACGAATGGGTAAATTTTCCATGGGCGACAATGATATGTATGAGAGAAATCGTCCTTTTGTTATGCAGTTTCTAATGGAACTTTATGGTTTTCCTATTGCTGCCGAACGAAGAACATCTGCCGCTCTCTTTTCTCGTCGCCTACATAAAAATGGCGAAAAGTTTTTAATCCGTGTTCTTGGGCAATCTGACAGAACCATTACCACCATCTGGAACGACGGTAAATCAAAACGTTATCCCAATGTAGAAAAAATAGCCCTTGTTAAAGTAGATAAAGAACAAACCGAAATAATTGAAGCACTTAGGAATGCCAAGGCGTTTGTGGATGAAAAAAACCATATCGTCATATTAAAAGTGAGCTATGTGCAGCACGCCTATGACAAAGCAAACGTCAGGCAAGACAGAGCGCTTTCCATTGAAAATCAGTATGTCATCCACCCACTCACAGGCGAACACATTGACGGTATTAATATAGCCAAAGATAGCTCCAACATTGTCTTGCGCCTGAACGATATTGTACGTGGAGAATATAACGGAAGCGTACTCTATAAACGTACCGAGCTTATTGAGGATACCGATACAGAAGAAAAACGGCTTAAATTTTTGCACGCATGGTTTACCAAACATCAAAGAAGGGTCGTAGGCTATAGCGAAGAGTTTTTCCTCAGTGTCTGTAAAATTCTTGATCACTATTTTGAAAAGTTGCACGAACTGGAAGACGACATTAAGCTTCGAGACTTGATTAAAGAAAATAATGTGCGCTTCAGCTTTATTAAACAAGCACGAAAGTTACGTTATTTAGAAGATATAAGTAAGAGGAAGTTAAAAGGTGAGCGCTTAAACTATCTTCAAATGATGCAAGAATCTGTAGAAGTTGTAAAACAGTTACGATTTGAGCTCGTGCATTATTTTGAAGATATTGCAGAAGGTACACTTTTGTTGATTAATCAAATCCTAAATGACAGGTATCTTATTAAAAATTATATCGATCGTCAGGAATGTCAACTAAGCCAAACCGGACAGCTTATTCGTAAAAAGTATGGACAACTGGTGGTATTACAAGATGAAATTTTTGCCATCAAAAAATCTCGCAAAGGTAAAGAAAATACAACTTTTTATTGATGAAAAATCCATTTAAAACCACGTAAATCTAATTTGAGGGGATTCCATTCATACTCCCCGACAAATAAAAGAGGGGGAATGACTCCCTTTGGAAACCCCGTAAATTTGCTTTCTATTTGCCAAAACAAGTAAAAAGAAAATGGTTGAGGGGGGATCATTTCCCCCAAAAAAAGAAAAATAAACAAATTAGATTGGCGTGGGTAAAACCCACTGAAAGACAGGATACTATGAATAGTTTTTTTTTGGAAGCTCCCAAATGGGGAGATACATTTGTAGATTTGGACAAACAAGAAGCGCATCACTTGATAAAAGTGTTGCGCATGAAAGAAGGTGAAGAAGTATTGCTTCTTGACGGTCAAGGTCGTGAAGCTCGTTGCCGTATTGCACAAATCACAAAAAATGATGCACGCCTCGAAATCATAAATGTTGTTACACACATAGAAAATCCCGCAAGAGTAACCCTTGCCCTTGGTTGGGGTAAGGCGGCAAGACGAGGTTTTATTTTAGAAAAATGTGTAGAACTGGAAGCGCATGCCCTATGGTTTTGGCAGGCGGAAAGAAGTCAATTCCCTCTTGCAAGCGATATAAAGGCAAATTGGCAAGAACAACTTATTGCCGGTGTAAAACAATGTAAAAATCCTTTTCTTCCAAAGCTCGCCACCATGCCAAAAGGTGCCAAAGAAATCATAGAAGCTTCAAAGGGCTTTGCTCACAAACAGCTTTTGGTTGAAAAAGACTATGTTCACGATAACTTTATGGGCTCAGGATATTTGGGGCAAGAAGGCGATACCATCTGTGTTATCGGCCCTGAGGGTGGTTTTAGCCCTAAGGAAGTAGACCTATTTATAGCAAACGGTTTTCAAACTCTCAGTATGGGAGAGAGGATTTTAAGATGGGAAACAGCAGCCCTCATGGCTCTTGGGCTTCATTGGTGGAAGAAACAGGAAAGGCTATAACAAAGCCCCTTGCAGAAGATTTTCGCCCACAAGGTTTAGAAGATTTTGTGGGACAGGAGCATTTAAAAGACCGAATAGAAGTTCTTTATAACTCCAAAAGAATGCCATCCTTACTGCTTTTTGGTCCGCCGGGGTGTGGTAAGTCAAGTCTTGCTTTGCTCCTTGCCAAACATCACAGCCGTCACATATTGCGTTTAAGTGCGCCCGAGGTAGGACTTCAACAGCTACGAAAACAATTGCAAGGTGTTGAAATTCTGGTTTTGGATGAGCTGCACCGTTTTTCTAAATCTCAGCAAGATTTTTTCTTGCCCATTTTGGAAAGTGGTGAAATCACTATGATTGCCACCACCACAGAAAATCCATCTTTTAGCGTCACAAAACAGCTTTTATCTCGCTTACATGTTTTACGACTAAAACCACTTATAAAGGATAATTTAAAAATCCTTGCACAAAAAGCCTGCGAACAAAAAAATGAAGAACTTTCTACGGAAGTAATCGATTTTTTGACAACTATGGCTCATGGCGACGCCCGAACTATGCTTAATTTATTGGAGTACGTTTTTTCGTTACCCCAAGAAAAAAGAAGCTTAAGTATTGTATCTTCTTCTATGCCAGAGCTGATGGCAAGACACGATAAAAACGGTGACAGTCATTATGAACTTGCTTCTGCTTTGATTAAATCCATTCGTGGGAGCGATCCCGACGCGGCTCTTTATTATTTGGCTTGCCTTTTGGAAGGTGGGGAAGATCCACGTTTTATCACCAGAAGACTTATTATTTCAGCATCGGAAGATATAGGACTTGGTGACCCGAACGCCTTACCTCTTGCTGTTTCTTGTCAGCAGGCAGTGGAATTTATAGGTATGCCCGAAGGTTTTATCCCTCTATCCCAGACGGTTGTTTATTTAGCGCTTGCCCCGAAAAGCAATACCACGTATAATGCGTTTCATCTTGCTCATAAAGAAATTAAAACAAATGGGCAAAAACCTGTCCCTATGCACCTTCGTAACGCTTCAACCAAACTACAAAAAGAATGGGGCTATGGAATAGGGTACAAATATCCTCACAACTTCCCTAATGCATACGTTGAACAAGAATATTTCCCGGATGAGGTACAAAACAAAGAATTTTATCACCCAAAAAATCAAGGTGATGAGTTGCGACTTGTGAGTACTTGGAAACGTTTTAAGCAGCGTAAAAACTAGGGTGTGTTTCAGAGCTGTTTTTTTGAAAGTTGGAACTTTTGCAAAAGTTCCTCCTAAAATTCACACAACACTTAAACAACCCTCATAAAATATAAAACTTTTTTTAACATCCGCATATAGTGACAAATATATTTTTGTAATCCCCCTGATTGAGGAGCATCAGATGAGCACACGCAAACTTGAAATGATACATCATTTTGCCAGAAATTATCATAGTATTTTAGAACCCACCAAAATTTTGCCTTCCTTACGTTTTTACTGGAATATGGTAAAGATTGTCGGTCATGCGGGATATTTGGCAAACAGAGGAAAATACCCGGCCGAACAATGGGTACAAGACAGTTTTGAAGTGACTTTTTTGATGGAAAAACTCGGCGCTTCGGTAAAAATTGAAGGCTATGAACATATAGAATCTTTGAACGGGCCTTGCGTCTTTGTTTCCAATCATATGAGTACCTTGGAAACATTTGCACTTCCTTGTATTATCCAACCAAAATGTGATGTCACCTTTGTTATTAAAGAGTCACTTTTGAAATATCCCGGTCTCGGCCCCGTGCTTAAAGCTCGTGACCCCATTACTCTCACCCGCACCAACCCTCGACAAGACTTGGCAAAAGTTCTTGATGAAGGTGTTAAACATTTATCAAATGGGAAATCCATAATAATTTTCCCACAAGGCACGAGATATCCCAATGTTGACTCTGAAAACTTTAGCTCGTTGGGAGTTAAACTTGCCAAAAAAGCCAATGTCCCTGTAATTCCCATAGCTCTTAAAACCGACGCTTGGGGAACAAGCTCCGTCACCAAAGATTTTGGAAAAATTTCTCCCGCGATCCCGATTCGTTTTAATTTTGGTGAAGCCATGGATGTCAAAGGAAACGGCAAAGAAGAGCATGCAAAATGCATGAATTTTATTACAACACAATTTCAAAGGTTTATAGATGAACAAAAATAACAAACTCAATCCCAAAGGGAACGGCCGTTTTCGCAAGCATACAGGCGGTCAACAAACAAACAAAACAAACAAACCTTCTCCTGTCGCCGGAACCTCGAAACAACAAGAACAAGGCGCTCCCAAAAACATTGCATCATCCGACAAACCTGCAAACAGGCCTTTAAGTAAAATACGCCCT
Organism: uncultured Mailhella sp.; assembly: GCA_964369875.1. GTDB lineage: Bacteria > Desulfobacterota > Desulfovibrionia > Desulfovibrionales > Desulfovibrionaceae > Taurinivorans. The sequence continues at coordinate 2,509 of CAYJHY010000013.1, read as the reverse complement.
AACAGTAAAGGGCCAAGCAGTGGCAGTCAAAATCGAAACAGAAAAGACGGAAAAGCTCCCATGGGCAGAAAACCTGTCGGCGCGCCCAAAAAAGAGCAAGATGCGCCAAGGAAAAAATTTATTTTCCGTCAAAATCTGACAGCACCCCTTGTACAAACAATCTGTGAAAAACAAGGTTTTTCCCTTTCCTCTTCGCAAAGCGAGCTCGTCACCGATTATCTTACTCTTTTGCAAAAATGGAACAAGGTAATGAACTTGGTGGGGAAAACATACTGGGAAGACATTCTGAATGAGCTTGTCATGGATAGCTTTTTCCTTGCAAAATTCTTACAAGAAAGAGCAAACTCCGATAAAGATCCGCTCTGTCAAGCTCCCGTTTCCTACGACCTTGGTGCCGGTGCCGGTTTGCCCGGTATCCCTCTCAGAATACTTTGGCCACACGGAGAATATTATCTCGTAGAAGCAAGGGAAAAACGTAGCCTTTTTATGCAAACAGCTTTAGTAAATCTCAAGCTCACCGACACCTTTGTTTGTCAAGAACGCGCCGAAGTATTCATGGAAAACCAAGCACAAGAAAATGTTATGGCAGACCTTATTATAAGCAGAGCTTTTATGCCCTTTGATAAAATGCTTCCCTTTGTCTACCCTTATCTGAAAAAAAGCGCACAATCCTCCATAGTCTTCCTTACCCTCGAAAGACTTAATGCAGAAAAATTCAGCACTGAAACACAAAAATGGTATACAAAAAATATCGTGCCCTATAAAATCAAAGACCAAACAAAATTCCTTTGTGAAGTCGGTTTAGCTTAGGGTGAAGATTTGAGGGGGAAACCCCATTTTTGATGTCAAAAATGAGGTTTCCCCCTCAAGCTCCCCCTTCCTGAAAAAACAAATATTGTTTTGGCTCTTATTAAAAACTATCAATTAAATATAAAACCTCAAGAATCTCATCTAAATAATGATCGTCTTGAGGTTTTATTGTATATATTTTCTAAAATTAACGATAAAATTTTTTATAATCAAAATTTGGCAGAAAAAAATAAGACGTTTACCTATTAAATTTTTTTGTGGAGAGGGTGGGTTTAGGAAGGGGAGAACGCCCAGCTAATATTGAGCAAAGCGAAATTTAGCGTCATTTCAAGGTTGTCTCAAAAAATAGGTTCTCCCCCTCCCAATAAAAAAAACAAAATTCACCATCAACATAAAACAGCGCCGGCTAAGACAAAACCGTTTTCATCGTAAACGGCGAGAATTTGCCCTTTTGCGTAGACTTGTTTTTCTTGGTGAAAATCAATTTGGATTTGTAGGTTGGCGTTGTTCCATCCGTTGATTTTATCGAATAATTTTTTTTCTTCTTCGGAGTATAAAAGCTCTTCCTCGCGCACATGATAGAGTTTGCTTTCAAGCTCAAAGCTTTCGGATTGGGTATTCTTTTCGAGATTATTTAATAAACTTGACTCGGCTAAGATGAGTTGTTGCATATCGGCTGATGAGTCAAATGAGTAACTTTGATTGGTATCCAAGTCTTTGAGGTGTATACTGACAGGTGAAACCGCTTCGCGAAATCTTGTGCGTGCATAGAGTTTCTGAGGCCAAAGACTGGGAGGGACAAGAAAATTAATATCTTTTGCAAAAGCGGAAGATATAGATAAGCACTGTTTATTACCCACAAAAAGGGTGTTATTTTCTACGTCTTTTTTTATAACATAGAGAGGTTCTTTCCATGCTATCCCAAGTCCTTTTCGTTGGCCCTCAGTGTAACGCCAAAGTCCTTGGTGTTCGGTAATATATGTCTCTTTGAAACTATCGCCATCGTTTTCAATGCCGATAATTTTTCCGCTTGCAGGATATTCAACATTGTATTGTCGTGCTTTATTTTCAATAAACTCCCTATAATTATCGTTGGGAACAAAGCACACTTCCTGACTTTCTTTTTCAATGGGTATATTGATTGAATATTTTTCAAGTTCCCCATAAATATCTTTTTTGAGCTTATGAGCCATAGGAAAGAGACAACGCCTTAGTTGAACAAGGGGTGTGAGTGCCAAGAAATAGCTTTGATCCTTAGCAGTATCTTCACCTATTTTTAAACTCAAACCGTAAGACACGTCATCAAACACATATTCTTGTAAATTGGCATAATGACCTGTGGCCATTTTTTCTGCGCTTAGATTTCTGGCGATATCAAGCAGTCTTCCAAGTTTCATACTTCGGTTACAAAGCGCACAGGGATTGGGTGTTTCCCCTAAGGAGTAGGCTTGTAAAAAAGGTATAATTACTTTTTGAGCAAACTCGTCTTGTAGATTCGCTACATGGAAGGGTACTTCCAGTTTTTTACAAAGCGCTGACAAAGAAGGCACCGGATCGTCTTCTGTTGGAATAAAACGAGCGTGAAGAGCGGCGACATCATGTCCCGCTTCTTTTAATGATATAAGGGCGTATAGACTATCTACTCCCCCACTGACGGCTATTGCAATTTTCATAAAAATGATTTTGCCACTATATGATA
>CAYJHY010000012.1:0-24936 GCA_964369875.1 uncultured Mailhella sp. | reverse complement strand
TTTTTTCGTAATTGTTTTTTGGGAGGGGGAAAACCACTTTTGTGGACAAAAGGGAGTGTTCCCCCTCCCAACCCCTCCCCCTTTCCTCAAAAAACTTTAATAGTGGGACGGTAAATCTTTAAAACGTATGTTTTGTATTATATCGTATTTTTTGGGTTTAAAGAGAATTGGATTGACGTGGGATAACAAACGCCTACATAAAAAAAGATTGCTTATTACAGGAAAGAGTTATAACATCCTTAAAAACTTTTGTTAGCCTAATTTCATTAGGAATTATATACTTTTTCCGTAATTAAGGGAACATATGAAAATTTTAGTTGTTGACGATGATAACGACATCAGAAATATTATAAAGCTTTATTTATTAAATGAGTCTTGCGAAGTTTTAGAAGCTGAGAACGGACAAGAAGCTCTGAAATATTTAGACGCAGACAAAGAGAGTACTTTAGACTTAGTTATTCTTGATTCTATGATGCCACAAATGAACGGAATGGCAACTTGTATGGAAATCAGAAAAAAATACACCCTGCCTATCATCTTCTTAACCGCTAAATCAGAAGATATGGATAAGTTCTCCGGATTTTCCGCAGGCGCAGACGACTATATTACAAAACCTTTTAATCCCATCGACTTGATTGCCCGTATAAAAGCTCATGTAAGAAGATACAGAAACTATAGTCAAATGCCCCCTCAAATGCATTCGCAAGCAGTCCAACTTGATGAGCTTTCCTACAGTGATTTATTGATAAATTTTTCGGGCAGAACCCTTACAAAAAATGGAAAAATAATAAAACTGACAAAAATAGAATTTTCTATTTTAGAACTTTTTATGAAAAACCGTAAAAGAGTGTATAGTTTAGAACAAATATATGCAAGCGTATGGGGTGAACACAATATCCTAAATGCAGAAAGCACCGTTTCGGTACATATCAGAAATTTAAGAAATAAAATAGAAGATGATATTTCCTCTCCGCAATATATCAAAACGGTCTGGGGAGTTGGCTACCGTGCGGATTAACATATTTTCTTCATTGTATCTTTCACTACTCATTCAAATGCTTGGAGCCGCACTTGTTAGCTCTTTGCTCTTTCTTTTTTTGGATGATTTGGCTCATCATTACATACAAGAGCAAAGTAAAGAGCATCCCACATTTTTATTCTCCTCCAACCACCATCTTTATGCCGGCCTCGTTTCACTTTTAATGTTCTTTCTTCTCTCCCTTAAAATCATCTTCAATTTAGTAAGCTATATCAATACAATAGAAAAAGGAATCAGAAAACTACCCAATGAGGAGGATTTTAATAAAATTCCTATAAAAGGAAGTCATGAACTTGCCCGCTTAGCACAGAGCGTAAATGAAATAAAAGAAGAAATATATAAAAAAAATGAACGAGAAAGAGAAATTGAACGTCAGCAAAGAATGCTTATTACCAATATTTCACATGATTTGCGCACCCCCCTTACCTCTGTCATGGGTTATTTAGATTTAGCGAAACAAAAAATTTCTACGAAAAATGAAGCCCATAACTATTTGATATGTGCAGAAAAATCAAGCCACCGTTTAAAGAAACTTATTACGGATTTATTTCTTTACAGTAAAGTCATAAGTAAAGACATAAAAATGAATTTTGTAAAAATTAATATCAACACCTTACTTTACCAAATTCTTGAACTTAAAACCAAAAGAATTACGTTTAAATGCCAAATCAACGATGCAAAGAGCGCACAAATTAGCCTTGACCTAGAAAATTTTCAACGTATTATTGATAATCTGCTTGATAATGCCATCAAATATGGTTCTCCTGACAAGGATATTATCCTCTCCAATTACAGCACCGACGACACTATTATTATCGAAATACAAAACCACACAGATGAAGATTTATCTTCTAAAATCCAATATCTTACCAACAGACTTTATCGAGTAGACGAAAACAGAAAAGACGGTTCCTCAGGTCTTGGCTTGTCAATTGTAAGAGAATTATCAAAAAGAATGAATGTAGATTTTGATTTGTTTTTTAATAACAATATAATAACTGCAAGACTGGTATTATATAAACACAAATAATATTGCACCTTTACCTAATCAGCACTTGTTTACATAGACTCCACGTCATTTGAAGTTTTTATTTTTGGGAAGGAGAAAAATCCCCATCCTTTTTTATAGCATTTTGCTTTAAAGCATCGACTGAATTATTTTTTATTGGAAATGCTCTAAATTTGAGTTTTGGAGTTTACCGAGAATTGGAATGGTATGGCTATGATTGTAATTAAATTTTTAAAATTTCTTTCATTTTCTTTTATTTTTCTTCTAAAAGAACTAAAAAAAAATTTAATTTTATTTGCTATACATAAAACAAAGTTCAATAACTCGTAAAGGATTTACCATGAAAAAAATTACTTCTGCTCTTTTTGCAAGCGCGCTTCTTTTGTCTGCCGAGTCTTCTGCCTTTGCGCACAGCGCGCTTTTAAACTGCTTTGATAATGCCGACGGCACGTTCACTTGCCAAGGAGGCTTTTCTGACGGTTCTTCGGCTACAGGCATTCGCATTGTGGTAAAAGACAGCTCAGGCAATGTGTTGCAAGAAGCACAGCTCAATTCCGACAGTGAAGTTGTGTTGCCACGTCCCGAACGTGATTTTACCATATTCTTTGACGGTGGTTCAGGTCACTCCGTTGAAATTCCTGGCGACAGCATTGTTCGCTAAGGTTTAGCCATGCAAAATCATCCCCCATACCATCCCCCATACCATCCCATAGTCATTGAAAATTTACGTCATAATTACGGCAAGGGCAAAAGAGAACTCTATAACGGCCTTTCTTTGACCATTCCCAAAGGGCGTATTGTCGCTTTGCTTGGGAAAAACGGCGTCGGTAAAACCACGCTTATCCAAATTCTGATGGGTTTTATGCGCCCCAATAGCGGACAATGCCGTATTTTTGGGGACTTAGCCTATGCTATCCGCCCCGAAACTCGTGCAAAAGTCGGCTTGCTGTTTGAAAAGCATTTGGCATACCAATTTTTTAGCATTGAACAAGTGGAAAAATATACACGTCAATTTTATCCAAAATGGAAGCCTGAAAGATTTTATAATCTTGTGGACTTGTTGGGTTTACCAAAAAATCACCTGATCGGTCACATGAGTGAGGGGCAACGCTCACAAGTGGTTTTGGGGCTTACCTTGGCGCAAGACCCCGAACTTCTTATTCTTGACGACTACTCTATGGGACTTGATGCGGGTTATCGTCGCTTATTTGTTGACTATTTGTGTGAACATCTTCGTGATGGCGAACATACCATCGTTATCACATCACACGTTATCCAAGATATGGAACGCTTTGTGGATGATGCGGTGTTTATGCGCCGAGGCCAGATGGCACACCAAACATCTCTCAGCGAATTTGTCCAAAATTTTACGTGCTTACGTATCCAAAAACCACAAAATTCCGATGCGCTTGACACATTGGAAAAGACTTTGCAATCCATTCCAAAAGAAACGCTTGTGAATGTGGAATGGCATAAAGATTTTCTCGATCTGTTTTTCTATACCGATGCAAACACTAGGGAAAATGTCATCAAAGAACACGATCTTGCTTCCCTTGGCATTGAGCAAGTTGCCCTCAATATGGAAGATGCTTTTATCGGCTTTACGGGGAGATATTAATATGAAATTTAGTTCTGCTTTTTACGCGGTTTTCTATAAAGAAAGCATTAAAACATTCAAAGTGATGATTGCTTTATTTTTTGCCAATCTCATTTTTATGGCGTGGAATTTTATCTCCATTCGACGTTTGTTTATGCAAGATCACTCGGAGGTGGTTTGGTACCGTACCATGAACCTCGGCCAAATTCCTTATGCAGACCTTGCGTTTATCCCCCTTATTTCGGCGGTGATTTTTTGCATTTATCAGTTTTTGCAAGAAATGCGTGACGGACGAATCCGTATAGCCTTGCATGCGCCTTGTGATTCCGGCCTTGTAGTGCTTTTGCATGCGCTTTATGGGGTGTTTTACCTTTCCATATTGTTTATGCTTGACGCCCTTATTCTATATATCAGCCTTTTGAATTACTACTCCAATGAAGTGGGAATTTCGGCACTTATCACCACCCTACCATGGTTTATAGCCGGCATTTATGCCTATCTTGGCGGTGCATTCGTCTTGCTCGAACCCCAAGCAAAACGCAGACTGCTTGCGGCTATTGTCTGCCTTGGTTTGTGTATTCCTCTCTTTTTATATAGAAGCGCAGGCTTTTATATAGATATTTTACCCTTCTTTATTTTACTGATTCCGTGCATGTTTTACGCCATTGCACTTTCAGCGGACGACTACAGAAACAGGTGGGTGGCTTAAAAAGATCTTGCCAATTTATTGAGCAAGATTTCATGGAGTATTTGCAGAGCAAGTACGACCAAAAATCAAGAGTGGGAAAAATCGCATTTTTTCCGTTAATCGATTGATTTTTGTGTCTTTTACCTCTGCATACAGTCAGTAATTTTAAAGTTCACATAGTTATTATATGATAAAATTTTGATTATAATTAATTATGCAGAGGTCTTTATATGAAAGTACGTATTGCAAGTTTATGTATGTACATAATGAGTATATGCTTTTTTTCTTGGGCATTGCCCACGTTTTACGACATGTTGTTTACAAAGTCCGTGGCTAAAACCCATATGTTTTACAGCCCCGTGGACAACAATATGATTTACACCGAACAGCTACTCGCGCGCGACTTGGAAGCGGAAGCAAAGTCCGAAACGCACCATTCTGACGTGGTGTATAAAAACGAAAAAGGCGAATATTTCACCAAAAATGATTTTGAAGCCAAAATTCCCTTTATTTATTTCAGAAATATGGAAATGCGTGGCCTTTTGCCGTTGAATCTTCATGGGCAAAGCTTCGACAGACCAAGCATAGAAAAAGAACGCCGTGTGTTTGAAATTCCCGCTCGTCTGCTTGACGATAATACGTATCAAGAAAAGATTTATCCTCTGCTTGAAGCGAACCCCGGTCAAGTGGCTCTTGTTTTGCCTGCCGACAGGATCCGCCTTAGCGGTGATGCGCTGGAAATGGTTGACAGCGACTTAAATCAAGTCGATCCCAAAAGAACAGAGGAATATACAAAGGCTTTGACCGACAAAGGCTTTGTCTTCCCTGCCAAAGGTCTTTGGGGAAATTTCAACACCTTTAAGCCTTACGAAGCCGGTGTATTTATCGTAGATTCCAAGGACAAAACCTATCACCTTTTGCGTGAAAACGATATTCCTAAAGTAACACAGGTGACTTTCAAAGAAAATATCGTTCCCCAAAAGGTTATGCTTGCCGAAGCAAGAGACAGAAAATATCTCGGCTTACTCCTTGATACACAAAACAAAATCTATTTGCTTCACCAAGACGGGTTTAAACTCACCCATATCCCAACCCCCAATTACATGCCCAAAAGCATGGATTTTAAGTTGATTATGGATCCCCTCTTTATCACGGCTGTTTATTCCGACAGCACCGATATCCACGCCATCGCCTATGAAAATGCTCCAAACCTTGGGGAAAGCTTGACGCCCATTCATGACTTCAAACATGAAATGAGCCAAAGCAAATCCACAACCACAAGCACTATAAAGGAAATATTGTTTCCTTTCAGTGTAACCTTGGATGATTTTCATATGACAAAAGGAAGCTTGCAGTTCAACCTCAGCCCCTTTTATTTCCTCTATGGAATCTTGCTTGGCATCGCCCTTGCCGCTTTCTATTACATCAAGTTCAAAGGACAACGTCGCACCCATATGACAGGTTTTTATATGCAGTGCGGTTCTATTGTAGTGCTTGGGATTTATGTTTTTATTCCTCTTTTGCTTATGGAGCAATATAAAGATAGGAATGCTATATAGAGTAGAAACTTAAGAGAGAAACCTCATTTTTGACGCCAAAAATGAGATTTCTCCTGACCATCTACTCTGCTGTTAGCGTAACAACATATTAATGAAGATTTTCTTCAAGGTTATTAAGCACAATATCCATGGATTGTATCCCGCCATCGTTCACATAGGAGACCAGATGATTTGAGCCGACGGGTTGCGTGAATTGTTCGGCAAGACCATAGCTTATGTGGAAAAAATCCTAGTTTTGAATAATTTTAAAAATAATCTCTCATATAAGACCTCTGCAAAATTCATTTTGCGAGGGCTTTCGGAGTGTTTGCATCGCAAATGCGACCAAAAATCAAGAATAGACAAAACCACGTTTTTGTCGTTAATTGATTGATTTTTGTGCCTTTCTCTGCATAATTTTATTTTGCTACAAAGTCTGAATTTTGGGAAAAGTACAAATTTTATAGCCACGTTTATAATTATGCAGAGCTCTTCATATGATATTTTTTCACATGAGAGATTATTGTTATGTAGTCCCATCGACATACTATAATTACAAATAATTTGGTTCTAATGCGTATAACACCATTCGTTCCAAGTTATAAAAAGTTGTAAAATACATGGTTAGTTACCGATCAAAAAAATCAATCCTTAATTTAGAACACGTTATTCCAATTTGCTTATTCTTGGGAGGGGGAAAACCCCTCCATGGGCAACCCCTCCTCCTTTCCTCAAAAAACTTTAACAGGGAGATTTTATATTCAATAAAAACATGTTTCTTATTATATCACACTTATAGGTTTATGGTAAATTGGAATGATGTGAATTTAGAATTTTACGCCAAAAGTAAGATTTGCATTGATACCCGGTTCATAGTGAGTATAATTAGAACGGTATTGGTATTTGTTGTCTAGCAAATTCAGCACTTCCAACTGTACAAAATAATCTTTTTTATAGGTGAGTCCCAAAGCAAGGTTCAAAGTTGCATGGGATGGATTATCTTTATACTTTCTTTCACGGGCGTGATAATATGTCATTCCACTTTCAGAGGAAAGGGGAAAGACATGAGAGGGGAAAACCTTACTTTTATTTACAAAAGCGTGGTTGCCCCCTCACAAGAAACATCAACCGGAATGATATACCGTTAGATGTATTTTTTATTATTTTTGCATGGTATCAATCAGGTCGCTGAGTGCTCGGCTTTGTGAGCTGAGTTTAGAAACGGCATTAATTGATTCTTGCATACTTACAGCGGTTTGCGCGGCAAGCTCATTCACTTCTGTCAGAGCTGTGTTCACTTTATGGCTATTGCTTGTTTGATTAATACTTGACTTGGCAATATCCTGAGCTTTATTGCTTGATTGTTCAACCATTCCCATAATGCTTTGAAATACGCTACCGGTTTGGTTTACAAGCTGGCTTGTCGTGTGAACTTCTTTCGCGGATTGATTTACTTGGTCGACGCTTTGTGCCACGCTTTGTTGGATGGTTGTGATGGCATTTTGAACTTGTACGGTTGATGCCATAGTTTTTTCTGCAAGTTTACGAACTTCATCCGCAACCACCGCAAACCCTCTTCCTGATTCACCGGCACGCGCCGCCTCAATGGCCGCATTGAGAGCAAGAAGGTTTGTTTGGTCGGCAATATCGCTGATGGTGGTAATAACTTCGTTGATAGAGTTTGCGTTATCGTTGAGTTTTTGCATGCCCAATATAAGATTTTGTGATTGCTGCTCCACCACGGTAATACTTTCAATGGCTTTACTTACAACACCGGCACCGTTTTGGGCTTCATTTTTTGCATGAATGGAAGATTCTGAGGCATCTTGTGCCATGGAAGACATGGTGCCGACATCACCGTCCATTGCGTGCATAATGTTGCTGGCAATGGAAGCCCTGTCTGCTTGCGAAACAGCTATTTGTTCTGAATGATGAAGTTGTGACGCAAGTTCTTGTGAGGCAGAGGCAACTTGTGAAGCAATGTTAGTAGCTTGTTCGGCCACATGCAAGATAGTTTGTTGGCTTGCTTTTATCGCCGTAATGTCGGTTATAAGCTGTAAAACAGCGTTAACTTGTGCTGTATCTTTATCCACAAGCGGAATAGCGGTATAAAGTATATCCAGCTTTCCTCTTGGTGTATGTGAAACAGTTTCGCCGCTGTGGGCTTGCTTTGTTCGAAGAGCATTTTGTAACCCGTCTTTTGTTGTTCCGTCGTCTTCTCTATTAAAAAGTGATTTACAAGTTTTATTAAAATAGTCAGAACCAACAAGCTCAATGCCTTTTGCGTTGATGTAGCGTGTGTGTAAAGAACTGTCAAGCACTACAACAGGAGAGGGGATATTATTGATAACGGTAAGGTAATTGTCAATAATAGCGTTTGTTCCCTTTATCAGGTTAGAAAACTCTCCGCTAAATTCTTGGGGATTGGCCTTTACCAAAAGCTCACCCTGTTTAATGCTTTTTTCCAGTCTGGCGTATTCGCTGATAACTGAAAGCAAAACATGGGCGATATTTTGCAATGAGTTTGCAAGTTCACCGATTTCATCTTTGCTTGTATTTCTAATTTGGGTATCAAGCTTACCATTTGCGATATCACGGGCAAAATCAACAGAAACTATTAAAGACTTACGCATACGGAAAATACAGTACCATGTGACGACAACAATCAGAATTGTTACGATAATAGCAATCATCATAATACTTTTCCCAATGTCGACACTGGTTGCCTGAGATTCTTGTTCGTCTAAAGCCGTAATGGCAATCCAGCCTGTTTCGGGTTCAATATCATAAATTGCTATCTTTCCTTCACCGTTTTGGTCAAACGTTACGTGTCCTTTTTTATTATTCATAATCTGCTTGCCCCAAGGGTAATCATGAAGATTAACTTTGAGAACTTGGCTTTGATTACTGTTCATAAAAACATTGCCGTCAACGTCCGCCACCATGAAAGATCCTTTTTTTCCGAGAGGGATTCTTTCACTAAAGGTGTCATCAAGTTTAGTGGTATTAAAAACAACGCCAATAATTTCTGTGGTTCCCGTTTTGTATACGGGGGCTGAAACCGCATAAACCACGTCACCCTTAAACAGATAAGGTAGGCCTGCTTTCACCTGCCCTCTCATGGCGTTTTTAAACATATATTCTTGAGAAACATTGGTGCCCACAAGATCTCTTTCGGTATGCTGTAAAACAACACCATTCGTATCAACAACACCGAGCATAACATAACTATACGTTTTACGCATGTTCACGATTCTGTCTATGGCTCCTTGGGTGTTCGCTTGAATTTCTTCCGGTGTACCTGTGAGATAAGGCTGAAAAAGACCGGTTTGGGATAATGAAATAGCGTTGAGCACGTTAAATTCGTGTATCCCGTTGAGCTCTGATATGGTATTACGTACAGCCATGGTTTTTAATTCTTGCTGGGTATCATACATACTCGCAGAACTTAACTTAAACGCCTGATAGGCAATAAAAGCCATGCCAAGTATAATAATGGTGCAAAGCGGCAAAAGAATTTTTGTGGTTACCTTCATTCGAACTCCTCGGTTTTAGGTGAAGTCGTTGCAAGCAAAATCAAACTGTATTGCGCACAATATTATCCGAAAAACATGCTTAAAATGATAAAACTATCCTAACAACGCTCTTAATATAAATCTTTTCGGCATATTTATAGATTTTAATAGGCTATGTCAATTGAAATGATGCATATTTTAGTTTTTTATAGCATTTTGCTTTAAGTTTGAGTTTTTTTGGGGAAAATTTTTTGTAAAAAATTATTCCCCCCCTTCAAAAAACTTTAATTTGTGAAAATATAGCTTGTTTAATAAAAAATATCTTACGCTATGTGAATATTCGCTAGGTTATCAAATCTAATGTTAATGCAAAATGCTATAATGAAAATCCCTTTGATTTGAGCATTATTACATTAAGAGCATGCTCACATAAAATGATTTTTCGAGTTATATCAAGCCAAATTCTTGAAAAGATGAACTTGCCTTGAAGAAAGTATACACAAACGTGCATAACCGAAAAGCAAGTAAAATCTGAAGCAGAGAGAACCGAAGGGCCATTTATGTGAACACGCTCTAATTTACCGCAAAAAATTCTTATTTATGTCTGTACACGTTCGAGGAAAAGAGTTTTTTGGATATAAAACAGTTGAAAACATCCGCTGTAAAACCAGACATTATATCATATTACAATAGCACACCCGTTATAATTTTATGTTATCTTTTTCAAAACTTCGTCAAGTCTCTTTTTTGTTTTTGTAAGTTTTTCAGAAAATTCCTCACTGTCTTCTGGAGAGCCGTGGTAGGAAATTTCATAAAAAATTTCATGGATAAGTTCTCCCAATTTATAGGAGAATGTCCTTTTTGTATCATAATAGTTCCATCTGTTTTCCACATATTCTTGTACTCGTATGGTATCGTTTAACAAGAGAGGAAGGTCCATATTTTTTTCAAGACAATTATTAAGTCCGCCATAGCGCACAACTTCGCCAAGGCCATGGCCTTCGGGATATTCAAGCTCATCCAAATCTTCTTGAGTCAGGGGAAGGCTATATCCTGCAAAGTCATGATAAAAGCCCATGGAATCAGATCTATGTTCCCCCTTTTCATGTACAAGCCATTTTCTGTCTTCACCGATATTTCCGTCCGCTGAGATGCTCCCCATATTGAGATAAGAATCTTGCTCATAAATGTACTCTTGTTCAATCGACATAAAAGTAGAAAAGATATAGCCTGCCCAACGACCGGGATATGTGCCACACCTTTCGGGAGTTGACGGATCTTTGGTTGGCGGTGCATTCAGCCCCAATTCCAAATATTGCAAAAAGAAATTACGATATTGAAGCTTTACAAGAAAATCTTTATGCTTATCACAAAGTTTAAACAAATCCCGCAAGGTAAGCCCCTCTTGAAACACACAGGACTCATAAAGATACATAGGCAAATCTTCGGTGATGTCTGTGTCTTCGTAATAGCCTTCTTGAATAATTTCATCGCTTTCGTCGTCTCGCTCAGGAGGAATCCAAGAGCGTTTAATCAGAATACCACCTTTACAAACAGCCATATCTGCTGAATCGTCTATTCCTTCCAGTTTCATGGTTTGCTCCTTTGTATGATTTTTTTTTGGGGGGGGAAGATAATTGAAACACCGTGGGGAATGTTTATGTTATGAAAAGAATGTTTTCTTTAATTTTGAAAAAAATCCTTCCTGTTTTCTTTGTGTATCAACATCTATGGAAGTAATTTGAGAAGGTTGTATGGAAATTTCCGATTGAATCTTGCTTCTTCTATATTGCCATTTTCAAAAGCTTGTATAGCCTTTTGCATGCGCTCAGACTGATAGGCTTTTAATTGAAGTAATATATTTAAACGCATAGTGTCAATATGTTCAAATTTACAGAAAAAATGCCCGTCTTCTTCGGCAAAGCTATTTTTGAAATCATTCAATTCTTTTGTGATTTCGCTTTCAATATTTGTACTGTTTTTGAAAAAAACATAGGATTTTTGTGGATTTTTTCCTTTTGCTTTTAACGCTTTATAAGCCTCTTCAAAATCATTTTTGCTATAATCGCCAAATTCTGTATAATAGAGAGTAAGGAAAATATCACAATCTTCAAGTTCACCAAGGCCTTGATTATGAAGAATTCGTTCAATTTCCATGTTTTGCGATTTTGTATTAAGATGATCGATAAGCTCGGCGATTTCATAGTATTCATCGTATAAATCATCTGCTGTGACAAGATATATTTTGATTGGCTCAGATGCAACCATAACGATTCTCTCTCAGGTTTGAATTAGGATAATGATACTTTTTTTGAAAATAATAGTCAATCGCGGTTTTTTATTAATATATATCATTTACAAGGTTAATGACTTTCATTTTCTGCTTTTCAGCGTAATTAACCGTATATTTTCCCCGCCCCCTTGCTGTCAAAACAGTAAACAGGCAAGCACGCAGGTCTAATGGAGGTTTTGCAAAGCAAACGTGACGTACTTATATACTCAAAATAAGAGTTTGCATTCCTATTGTCAATTTTTTTATATATATAAGGGTTATCTGTGCATGCTTGCAACTGTTTTGCAAGGGACTAGCTTTATGCTAATTAATCAATTTTATTTTATAATGTTCATTCTTGCAATTTCTACAGTTGTGAAGTATCTTGATATATCAAAACAAGAAAGTGAGAACAAAAGTGGCTAAAAAAAATATCTCTACCGAGGACCAGTTATCTTCCGTTTTGGAAGATTATCTCGAAATTATTTTTAAGGAAGAATATTTAGAAGGCGTCGCGAGAACCGGTACAATAGCAGAAAAGGCAAAAGTTTCAGCCTCAACTGTCACCAGTGCCTTAAAAACTCTCGAAAAGCTGGGATATATTACGTATCATCCCTATAAATTTATTCGTCTCACCGAGAAGGGCAAAAAATTAGGAAGTCTTATCGTCCATAGACATAAAGTACTTGTAGAATTCATTGAGAAAATTCTTGGAGTTGAACAAGAAATGGCTGACGAAACTGCTTGCAAAATCGAACATGTTATCGACGACGAAACTTTTGAGAAACTTCGCAAATTTGTCTATTTTACAAATCAAGAGTCTCAATTCTTAGAAAAATGGAAAGTCGAAGGCAAAAATATTAAAGTAAGTAAAAAATACTAATTATTTATTTGGGGCATGAGAAAAGAAATGCCTTTGTACTCTCGTCTTACTTTTTTTTGAGAATTAATAACTATTTATTCAATACCACTTTTTTAGAAAACACGCATTCCTCCTTGCCCAAAGAAGAATGCGTGTTCTTGTTACGTCATTCCAATTTATAAATAAATTGCTTTTATATCTAAAAAAACATTAAAAATAAAAGCTTTTTGGAAAAGAGGAGCTTTTTCCCAACATCTGTTGAAGGAAAAAAGCCTTTTTGTTCACCCAAAAGGCTTTTTCCCTCCCAAAAAATAACAAACTGAAATAACGTGGTTCTTATAGCGACGCCTCAATAAGTTTTTTCATGTACTGCGATTTCGGTGAATTGAAAACCTCGTCAACCCGACCATATTCTTGACATATTCCGTTATAGAGCACAAGCACGCTATGACAAAACATTTGCACAAGATGTAAATCATGACTTATGTACACATAGGCAATGTTATGTTTTCTTTGTAAATCTTTTAAAAGATCAATTACTTGGAATTGTAAGTTTCTGTCAAGAGATGAGGTTGGCTCATCAAGAAAAATAAGTTTTGGTTTTAAAATAAGCGCTCGCGCGATGGCAACACGTTGCCGTTCTCCGCCTGAAAGCTCATGGGGATACCTGTTTTTATAGGTTCTTGGAAGCGCAACATCCTCAAGCACCTCTTCCACCAACATATCAAGATTTTGGCGTTTGCCGACATTGTGGATATTGTAACCCTCGAAAATAATATCTTTTATACTCATCCGAGGGTTGAGGGAAGTGTAAGGATCTTGAAAAACCACTTGAATATCTTTTCGCAGTGGCGCCATCTCCTTATGCTCTTTGTCCTGAATATTTTCCCCCAAGAAAACAATATTTCCTTGGCTTGAAATCAAGCGTAACGACGCAAAGGCAAGGCTCGATTTCCCCGAACCGCTTTCACCGACAATGCCGAGACATTCACCGTTGTGCACCTTATAACTTATTTTGTTTACAGCCGTAAAGGGTTGACTTTTTTTGAAGAGATGCACCCGAGGCCGTTGGTATTCTACCGTAAGTTTTTGCACATCAAGCACGAGGTCTCTTTCACGTTGGTAGAATTCCTCCACATTTTGGGCTTGTATATTTGCGTCTTTATATAATAATTTTTGGGTGTATTCGTGCGTCGGATGAGATAAAGAAGAAAGAGATTCGACGATACTGCCTTTTTTCATAACGTGTATGGAGTCGGAGAAATGATTAACAAGCTTTAGGTCATGGCTAATTAATAACAAAGCCATTCCGAATTCTTGTCTCAGTTCTTTTAAAAGTGTAAGTATTGAGTATTGCACACTTACGTCAAGAGATGTGGTTGGCTCATCGGCTATTAAAAGTTTTGGGGTGTTGGCTAAAGCCATTGCAATCATCACCCTTTGCCTCTGCCCACCCGATAATTGATGGGGATAGGCTTTCATTCTTTCTTCGGGGTTGTCAATTTTAACAAGTTCAAAAAGCCTTTTAACTTCTTCAAACCTTTCTTTTTTATTAAGATTTGAATGGAGCTCGAGCACTTCTTCCACTTGTTTTCCACAGGTGTGGAGAGGGTTTAGCCCTGCAAGCGGATCTTGAAAAACCATACTGATATCTTTACCGCGCAGTTGATTCCACTCACTTTCAGAGTAATTGGTTGTATTTTCACCGTTGAAAATAATCTGACCTGAGTGAATGGAACAAGCAAAAGGAAGTAAGCCCATGAGGGAGCGTGCAGTCAAGGATTTCCCCGAACCGCTTTCCCCCACCAAGGCAACGCACTCCCCTTCTTTTATTGTCATGGAAAGGTTTTTGACTATGGAAGCTTGCTTGGAGACGTTTCCGTTTTTATCGACCTTATCAAAGCCGAGGCTGAGATTTTTTATTTCTAAAAGAGCCATTACTTATCCTCATCAGAGCTTTGTTGAAAAAAAACACGAGGGTCGAGAGCATCTCTTAGCCCTTCACCGATAAACACGAGGGAAATGAGCATACCTGCAAGGGTTGCAAAGCCTGAAAAGCCAATCCAAGGCGCAAAAAGATTGTTTCTTCCTTGTGATACAATTTCGCCGAGTGACGGATACGATGAAGGTAAGCCAAAACCCAAGAAATCCAAGGAACTCAATGCGATGATAGAACCATTGATGGAAAAAGGGAGCATTGCTATTACCGCAACCAAGGCATTTGGAAGAATATGCTTTGTTATTATTTGCCAATTGCTTGCACCTAAGGCTTGTGCCGAACGGACAAACTCCATGTTTCGCACTCGCAAGGCTTCCATACGAACAACCCCCACCATACCCATCCAACTAAAAAGGAGTAAAATTCCAAGGAGTAACCAAAAATTCATGGTAATAATTCCCGAAATAATAATGATGAGATATAGGGTCGGAACACTTCCCCAAATTTCAAGAATTCTTTGACCAAACAAGTCAATTTTTCCGCCGTAATACCCCGTCGAAAGGCCGACAAAAATCCCTATAATGCTATTGAAGAAAAAGAGTATCAAACCAAATAATACCGAAATCCGAAAACCATAGAGAATTCTTGCAAGAATATCTCTGCCCTGATCGTCCGTGCCCAACCAATGATTTTGGCTTGGAGGCGCCGGAAACATGGATTCAACAGGGCTGATGGTTGTATAGTAAAAGGGAATGAGGGGCCAGATAACAATACTGTCTTTTGACAATAACTCTTCATTAAAGTAAGAGTCATAATAGTTTACAGGAAATTCCAAATCGGAACCAAAATCTTTTTCGGTATAATCCACAAGAACGGGAAAGTAGGTATTGCCTTTATCATAAATGAAAACAGGCTTATCGTTCGCGATAAATTCCGCAAACATACTCAGAGTAAACACTATGCCGAGTATAATTAATGAAAAATACGCTCGCCTTACTTGCTTAAAAATTCTCCAGCGTCTTTGATTTATTTCACTCATGCCCTTTTCCTATTTTTAAAATCAATTCGCGGATCGACAAACATCATAACAATATCTGAAAGAAGTGAAGTGAGAAGTCCAATTAATGTAAAGACATAAAGGGTTGAAAACATAACAGGATAATCTCTTTGCATGGTGGCTTCAAAACCAAGAAGCCCCATTCCCTGTAAAGAAAATATAGTTTCAATCAGCAAAGAACCTGCAAAAAAAATACCTATAAAAGCCGCGGGAAATCCGGAAATAACAATCAACATGGCGTTTCTGAAAACATGTTTATATAAAACTTTTTTCTCACTCAAACCTTTTGCTTTGGCCGTTTCCACATATTGCTTTGACAATTCGTCAAGAAAAGAGTTTCGAGTGAGCATGGTAAGCCCCGCAAAGCCTGAGACTGTCATGGCGATTACCGGAAGAGTGATATGATGAAAATAATCAACAAGTTGCTCAAAGAACGTCATGTTTTCAAAACCGATGGAGTGAAGCCCTCGTAATGGAAACCACTGAAAATAGGAACCGCCCGCAAACACAATCAAAAGCACGATCGCAAGCAAGAATGCGGGGATTGCGCTTGCCACCACAACAGTCATTCCGGAATAAACATCAAATTTCGAACCTCTGTTCAAAGCACGCTTCATGCCAAGGGGAACGGACACGAGATAGGTGATGAGTGTACTCCAAAGGCCAATGGTAATGGAAACAGGCAAGGTATTTTTGATAAGCTCCACAACCGTACCCGCTTTGAAAAAACTCTCACCAAAGTCAAACAAGGCAAAACCTTTGACCATTTCCCAGAATCGTACATATATAGGTTTGTCAAAGCCGTACATTTCCTCAATTTCGGCCAGAATTTCAGGAGATAAACCATAATTTTTTTTATCAAATTGGTTATCGGAAACTTGCCCTAAATCTTCTGCGCCTGTACCGACCCTTTCCATGAAAACATCACCTGTATTTTCAAAATTGGCGACAAATTGCTCAACCGGCCCACCGGGGGCCATTTGAATAAGAAAGAAATTAATCGCTATAATCCCTAAAAGAGTCGGTATGATAAGAAATAAGCGCCTCAAAATATAATAGAGCATATCTATTCCTTGACTAATTTAGGATCATACCAGTAATGGACAGCAGATATTTTTCCGAGGTGTTCGAGGGTGGGAGGAGTAATATTGTTTTTCCACCAAGCAGCCCTTGTGTCTCTGGTTGTCCAAGCAGGGATAATGTAAAACTCATTCCAGAGCACTCTGTCCAAGACTCTTGTATAGAGGTTCAATTCCTTAAGGGACTGAGCAGACACCATTCTTTCTATAAGTTCATCAACAACAGGGTCTTTTATGCCGGAGTAGTTTTTTGAACCTTCAACATCCGCTGTGGAGCTTGTCCAGTAATAGCGTAATTCACTGCCTGGATTGTAATTAATGGGGATAAATCCGTAGCACATATCATAATTGAAGTTTTTTAGCTCTGCATTGTATTGGTTTTGGTCGAGTAATTGTAAATCAAGTTTAATGCCGGTGCGTGCCAAACTTTGTTGAAAATAGCTAAAGTTTCTCAAAACTGTTTGCGTGTTTGCAATAAGCTTGAGCTGCATTTGCTCATTCTTCGCATTCACCATTTTACCGTCAACAAGATTCCATCCTGATTGCTTCAAAATTTCAATGGCTTCGTGCATTTGTTTTCTGTTGTTTCCGCTTCCGTCCGTTACGGGCATAATCGGACGTGCTTCAAAAACGGCGGGATCGAGTTTATCTTTATATTGGTTGAGAATGGTGAGTTCATCAGCTGTCGGGAGAGAGTCCAAAGGTAAATTATGCCCTGTAAAATAACTGTCGACTCTAGAATAAGAATCGAAATACATACTTTTATTGATCCACTCAAAATCAAGTAAAACCGTCAGCGCATGTCGCACATTTTTATCTTTAAGAAGTTCACGCCTTGTGTTGAGGTTTAGCCCCATAATACCTACAGGCTTTTCACGAGAATACTGTTTTTTTATGATTTCGCCACTCTTCACAGCCTTCACATCGTATGCATTATACCAGTTATTAATATTGGTTTCTGCATAATAATCCGCTTTGCCCGCAAAAAAGGCCTCTCTTGCAACAGTGGCATCTTGGTAATAATCGATAATAATTTCATCAAAATTATATTTACCCTGATTACGTGGCAAATCTTTTGCCCAGTAGTCTGCGTCACGTTTCAAACTGAAACGTACACCAAACTCTGCATTTTTCACTTCATAAGGACCGCTGGCAAGAATGGGTTCATGCTGAGGCTCAGAGAAGCTTCTTCCTTCCCACCATTTTGCGGAAAACACGGGCAATATACAGACATCCAAAGGAAGGTCACGGCTTGCGCCCTCTTTAAAGGTGTAAACAATCATCTCGTCAGATTCGGCCACCACGCTTTCAACATCTTGATAACCAATTTTATACAAAGGATTTGCATCATTTTGCAGAGCATTAAAGGTGAAAAGTACGTCGTTTGCGGTGACTTTTGACCCATCGGCAAACTTTGCAAGAGGATTGATTTTTACTCGAAGAACGCGTCTGTCTTCTGAAAGGTCAAAACTTTCCGCAAGCACTCCACGCATGGCGTAGGGTAAATCTGTTATATATTCTCCGAGGCTTTCATAGGTATACATAAAGTAATGTGTTGCTCGTCCTCTTTGTGCAAAAACATGGAAATTATCGTATGTTCCGGTTGTGGTTATACGGTAAACGCCCCCTTTGGGTGCGTTGAGATTTGCGTATGGAAATGGTGCATCAACGTTTTCTATATCTACATCTTCCCAAGAAGTAAGAATGGGACTTGGTTTCGCATGTGCCATGTTAATCGGCATTATTACAAAGTAACATATGCACAATAAACACCCACTTATTTTTTGAAGCGATAGGTAATTCATAAAATTTGACCAACCTTATATTTATTTTGAAAGTTCAAAATACATACCTTTGTTTACTTAGTCAAACTTTTTTTCATTATTATAAAAAATGTTGACAATTCAAAAAAAATACGCCATTTTTCAAAAACAAAAAATTCGACATTCCAAAGGTAGTAGTATAAAGTTTAAATTTTAGGAACAACAATATAAAAGACAATAAACATTATGAAAAAAACAAGTATTTACAATATAATAAAACCACATCTAAAATTTTTCGGTTTGGCTCAAATCGGTATTGTTTTGGATACGTTAATCGAACTCCAACTTCCTTTAATTATGGCAAAGATTATGGATGAAGGAGTATTGCTGAAAGATTTTGGAGCTACTTTCAATAATGGACTGATTTATGCGCTTTTACTCTTAATGAACGCCTCGTTTGTCTTGTTGTTCGGTTACTTTTCGGCGCGTGCTTCCAACGGTTTTTCTGCAGATTTACGAAAGCATAGCTTTGAGCATATCAATGCCCTAAAAATTTCTGAAATACAAAAAATAAGCTCCGCAAGCCTTATCACCCGTCTGACGAGCGATATAAGCACTTTGCAAGACTCTTTACAGCTTATTTTTAGATTGGCATTCAGAGCCCCGCTTCTTTTTGTCGGCGGAACCTTTATGCTTGTATTTTTAGATGAAAATTTCGCCGTAAGCCTTTGCGGTGCATTGGTAATTTTGTCTGTTACCGTTTGGCTTGTGCTCAGAAAAGTGCAACCTCTTTATGAAAAAGTACAAAAGAGTTTAGATAAACTCAATGTTATTTCTCAAGAAAGTATCTCCGGCATAAAACCGATTAAATCCTTCGCAACCGCAAACCATGAGAAAATTAAATTTGCGCAAATAAGCCATGAGGTAGCTCAAAACTTGTTTAAGGTTCAAAGAATAATCAGTATTTTACAGCCAACATTCATGATTGTTATGAATATTACCTTGGCGCTTCTTCTTTATATTGGGGCGGTAAATATCCAAAATAACACCCTTGAAATTGGGCAAATGATGGCGGCTATCAGCTACCTTACGCAAATTCTTTTTTCACTTATGATGCTTGCCATGATTTTTCCCAATATTTCCAAAGCCAAAATCAGCTATGCCAGAATCAAAGAAGTCTTTGAACTTGAAGCGGAAGAAATTTTGACGAATGAAAAAAGCTCACTCGAAGCCATAAAAAAAATTGAATTTAAGAGTGTTCGTTTTAGATACCCTGACAATCAAAATGAAAAGGATCCCCACCTCCCTATTCTTGACGGTATAGATTTTTCCATTAAACAAGGGGAAAAAATCGCTATTCTTGGTGCAACCGGTTCGGGAAAATCCAGTCTTGCAAAGTTACTTTTTGGAATTTATGAACCCGAAGAAGGTGAAATCACCATAAACGACAAATCGATTTCACAGTATAAAATACTTCAACTCCGTAAGCAAATCACCTATATACTACAAAAGAGCAGTCTTTTTTCTACAACCATTTTTGAAAACATCACCTTTGGCGACACCAGTATAAGCCATGAGGAAGTGCAAAAAGCAACAAAGATTGCAAACGCGCATGATTTTATTTCGAAATTGGAAAACCTCTATGATGAGCAACTCGGCTCAAAGGGGGTTGGCCTTTCGGGTGGACAAATGCAACGCATTAACCTTTCACGCGCATTTTTAAAACAGTCCAGTTTGCTTATTTTGGATGATTGCACCTCCGCACTTGATATGCGCACAGAACAAGAAGTCTACCATTCGATTTTTGAAAACGATATGCATTCCATGCTTATTCTTATCTCTCAAAAAGTCTCAAGTGTGAAAAATATGGATACTATTTATATTATGGACAAAGGAAAATTTGTTGCTCGTGGCACACATAAAGAGTTGATAACTACGTCTGTTTTATACAAAAAGATATGTCTGTCTCAAGGTGTGGAGGAATAAGCAATGGCAAAAGTAGGACAAAGATTCGGCTTTAAACAACCTCGCATGTTTGACGAACCAAGAAAGTTTCAAAAAAGAAACATAGACAATAAAACACTCTTGTTACGTATTCTCAAATATATAGGTAAAAAGAAGATAATTCTTTACGGTATTTTCTCGATGGTTATTTTGGTGGCGGTGCTCAATGCCACACGTCCTGCCATTTTAGGAAAAATTATCGACGCTCTTACCCTCGCCTATCAAGAAAAACATCTCGAAATGTCAGGATTTTCAGAGCTCATTCTTATTCTGATTGCGGTTTCATTCTTCGCAGGATGTATTCACTATATACAAGGGTATTTCTCAGCTAGACTGGTAAAGCAAATGATTTTTGATTTGCGAGACGATTGTTATAACGCTCTCTTATCCTTGCCCATAACATATCTCGACAAAAATAGTCATGGTGACACCATGAGTAGGTTAGTCAATGACACCGAAACGGTAGCGCAAGTTTTATCACAAACCATGGCCTCGCTTTTTTCACATATTGTAAGCATTGTCAGTATAACGGCAATTATGCTTTACTTCTCTCCTTTACTGACCCTACTGGTATTTATTTTTCTGCCACTAACCATTTTTGCCACAAAAAAGCTATCAAAAAAATTACGCCTTTACTATAAAAAAAAGCATGAAGCTCTCGGAAAACTTGAAGGATATATAGAAGAAAATCTCTTTGCCTATGAAACCTTGCTCGCATACAATCAAAGAGAAAATGTAAGCCAAAAATTTAATATAATTAACGACAATTACCGAGAAGTTGCTACAAAATCCAATATTCTGAGCAACTTATTAAACCCTATATTATCGATCTTGTCAGGTTTTACCTATGTGCTTATTGCTTTGGTGGGTGCGTATCTTGCTATAATAGGGTCAATCACCATCGGCACCATTCAAACTTTTCTTCTCTATATTGGACAACTGACGCAACCTCTCAACGGTCTGTCTTCTTTGTACGGACAAATCCAAACAGCACTCGCCGGGGCAGAGCGGATTTTTGAAATTTTGGATGCAGAAAAAGAACCGGATAAAGGCGATATACCGACACAGCCACTCAATGGCGATATACAAATTTCTACATTATCTTTTGAGTATAAATCGCAAAAGCCTGTACTGGAAGATTTCAATCTGCATATAAAGGCAAGGGAAAAAGTTGCGATAGTCGGGAAAACAGGCTCCGGAAAAACAAGTATTATTAATGTGCTTTTGAGGTTCTACCCTTATCAAAGCGGTACTATTCATATAGACGGAAAAGAGCTAAGTCAATATGATTTAGGCTGGTTACGCAAAAACATTGCTCATGTCCAGCAAGAGCCGTTTATCTTTTCGGGTACCGTAAAAGACAATATTCGTTACGGTAAACAAAATGCCACCGAAGAAGAAATTATGCAGGCGGCAAACTCCGCAAATGTGCATGATTTCATTATGCAACTCCCTAAAAAATATGAAACTCTTATTACGACAGATGGCGGAGGTTTAAGCGTCGGGCAAAAGCAATTGATATGCCTAGCCAGAACTTTTCTGATGGACGCTCCCATTCTTATTCTTGATGAGGCAACCGCAAATGTTGATACCCTCACAGAAATGCGTATTCAAGACGCGATTTTAAAACTGATGGAAAAGAAAACGTGTATCGTTATCGCCCACAGACTTTCAACCATTATTCGTATGAACAGGATTATTGTGCTTGACGAGGGTAAAATTATTGAAAGCGGAACCCACAAAGAACTTCTTGAAAAAAATGGAAAATACTTTGATTTATATACGCAGTAATAGTGTTTAGAATATTTTGCTTTTACTTGTTATTTTGTTTTATGTTTATTTTTTGGGGGAAAATTTTTTATCAAATCACTGACGCCAGTCTCGTTTCACTCAACATGGCTAAGATTGTTCCCCCAAACCCCCTTCAAAAAACTTTAATATGTGAAACTGTCGCTTGTTTAATAAAAGAAACAGAAACGTTATGAATTTTTTTATTGTATCAAACTCAAACTACTTTTTATAATCGATAGATTAAAGGTAATCAATTCAAACTAACAACATAAAATAAAACAACAATTCACATGTTACTTACAATCTTAATTTTAGATTAATCTAAAAAATTTATAATTAATAAAAAAAGTTTGATTAATGCTTGACTTAAAAATCAAATAGCAATATTTTGATTTTCGAAATAAGTTAGGTTAATCAAACTTGATTTTTCATCTACTACGTTTAATACCTTTCAAGGAGAAATTAATTATGTCATTGGGTAAGAAAGTAACATTTGCAGTTTTTGCAAGCTCGTTATTATATGGGACACACGTACCGACAAATGTTTTTGCAAAAGAAACAATCGAAACAAACGCGGTCATGATTACTACAACTCGTAGTGAAAAAGATATTTTAGATGTTCCTATGTCCGTTTCTGTTATCACTGCAGAAGAAATTTCCAGAAAAACCCCCGAAAGCTTAGAGGATTTGCTAAAAAATGTTCCGGGTGTACGTATTCAAGGTTCCGGCAACAATTCAAATGAGATCTTTATCAGAGGTGAGGACGGTGGACAAACGCTTGTTCTTATAGACGGTGTAAAAATCAGTGCTCAGTACACAACAATGGATAGCCAAACCCAAATACCGGCCATTGATCCATCAATTATTGAAAGGATCGAAGTGATAAAAGGGCCTGCCTCTGTGCTTTATGGTGCTGATGCGCTTGGCGGTGTTATCAATATTATCACCAAAAAAGGTGGTTCTATGCCTATTCAAGGTGAAATCAGAACCTCATACTCAACAAACAGAGACACCACTCAAACCTCCGCAAGTATTTATGGCAAAACCAATGGTTTTAGTTACAGACTTTCAGGGGCTTATGAAAATTTTGGTGATATTGTAGAATATCACTCATCAGACGATAATACATCACGCGAATCCAATGATACGTATGCATACTTAGGCTATGATTTTACTGATAATCTAACTGCAGGCATTACATATAATCACAAAGAAGACCGTTATCAAAATAACGATGTGGACGGTCGTGAATGGACCAAAAGAAAGACCGACAGCATCTCAGCGGATATTATATATCGCAATGTAGCCAGCTTCTTGCCACAAATTAAAGGTAATTTTTACTACCATACAAACCAGTATACCAGTCCTTCTTATTCCAGAGGAAGTCTTTCAAGTAAAACCGTAAACTCTCTCGATAACTACGGGCTTTCTTTGCAAACAGACTGGACAATCGGAGACCATACCTATATTATCGCTGGTTACGACTGGTTACACGAAACCTATGATGACGACAGAACTTACTATTCAAGCAATTCTTTGCAAGTGCGCGATGCCGCTTCCGATACCCATGCGGCCTATGTTTCCGTAGAACATACTCTCCCTTATGATTTTACTCTTAACTATGGCGCTCGTTTTACCCACTATTCAACTGATTTTGACGGCAGTCATACTCATTCCGCAAGCGGTAGCCGCACAACATCCCCCGCAAAATCCGGCAGTGAAAGCGATATCGTCTTTAATGCAGGACTTGTTTGGACAGGGATTGATAATCTCGCGCTCAGAGCAACCTTTGCCCAAGGCTATAAACCACCATCCTTCTATATGGCGTATCTTGACATTCCTATGGCCATGGGGAACAGCTTTCTCTCAAATCCCAATTTAGAATCTGAAAAAATCGATAACTATGAAATTGGTGCTCGATATAATAACGGAAAACTCCTTTTTGACGCGGCACTCTTCTATTCAAAATCCAAAAATAGATTAGATACATTGCGCCTTACCATTGACGGAAAAGGTTACACACAATGGATTAACCAAGCCGAAAGCATTGCTTGGGGATTAGAGTTCCTTTCTTCATATAAATTTGATAACGGATTTGAACCCTATATTTCAGGAACTTGGATGAGAAGAAAATCCAGCCAAGTTTCGGGTAGTCCAGAACTTGAATACGATGATGACTTCCCTGCCTTCTCTACTGTTATAGGTGTAAGATATTATAATGAAGTTTATGAGAACATTTTCCTAAACGCTGACTTGAATATGGAATATCAAACAAGTCAAGGCGGATATACCGTAATTCCTCCCTATTCTCAAGAATTTACCACACGTGAGGACTTTGCGACGGTAAACCTTTCAGTCGGTGCCGAGTTTGGCGAAAAGAAAAACTTCTATACACAACTCAATATTAATAACTTGTTAGATAAAAAATTCTATTATAATGAGTTTGATGACTTAGAGCCCGGAATAAATGGTTCTATTGTCTTTGGCTATCGCTTCTAATTCTCCTCCTACAATTTTTCTAAATAACTTTCCTACTCCCAACTCCCATCCCGTTGAACAGCTCAGGATACATGTATCTTGGGCTTTTCATTTACAAAAATAAGTTAGAATTATGAAATTTTTCTTGACAAAGGCAAACTTTAGAGTCATTTTAATTTTCGAAGAATCTAAAATTGTTTTATAGACAATAACAATTAAAACAGGTATAAACATATGAGAAAAATAGCTATCTACGGTAAAGGCGGTATCGGTAAATCAACCACAACATCTCACCTTTCAGTAGC
>CAYJHY010000011.1:0-25560 GCA_964369875.1 uncultured Mailhella sp. | reverse complement strand
GAGGGGGAAAACTCCCTTTTGTACACAAAAGGGGTTTTCCCCCTCCCAAGAAAATTAAAACTAATACTAAAACTAAAACTAAAAACTAGATAGTCTATTGATTTTTTTGCATGTGTACAGCGTGTTGTCTGACGATTTTTTTGGGTTCTATATTATATTTTTTGCATAGGCGATAAAAGGTTGCTCGGCTTATGGCAAGGGCTTTGGCAATTTCTTTTGAATCTCCCATAAATGTTTGGATGTTATGTATTAGGACTTCTGCTTCGTTATTTTGTTCGGGTATCTTTTTCACTTTTTTGTCGAGAATGACTTCTTTTGAGGGCGCTAGGTTTTTAATATGAATAAAATCATCCTCATGTAAAGTTATGTTCGTGGAGGTATAAAACACTCTTTCGATGCAGTTTTGCAATTCTCTGACATTTCCCGGCCAATGATATTTTTCTAAAGCACAAAGAAAAGACGGTGCCATACATTTTGCGCTTTCAGGAGAGGTGGCATTGTATTTTGCTAAAAATTTCTGCGCACAATAGCCAATATCCTCTGTTCTTTTAAAGAGAGGGGGGATGTCAATTTCTAAAACATTCAAACGAAAATATAAGTCTTGCCTGAAGGCGCCGGTTTGAGTTTCAAAATATAAATTCCTGTTGGTTGCCGTGATAATTCGTACATTTAATTCCCTTTCTTCCTTTCCGCCGATACGACGAATACGCCGGTTTTCCACGGCCCTGAGTAATTTTGCTTGGAATTCAAGGGGCATTTCGCCTATTTCGTCCAAAAAGAGTGTGCCACCGTTTGCAAGCTCAAACTTGCCCATATTACCGTCTTTTGAGGCGCCGGTAAAGGCGTTTTTTTCATAACCAAAAAGCTCGCTTTCGATAAGATCCCTTGGTAAAGACGCGCAGTTTATAGCAACAAAGGGACCACTGTTAAATCTACTGGCGTTATGGATAGCTTGAGCAAACATTTCTTTTCCCGTACCGCTTTCCCCAATAATGAGGATATTGCCATCGTGCTTGGCGTATTTTTTGGCAAGCCTTATCACTTCAGCCATTTGAGTATTTTTTGTATAGATGGAACTGAAGGTGTATTTCGCGGTATTACCCGAAAAGTTATTCACCAGCTTTGTTATTTGAGCATGTTTTTTGAAGTTGAGAATATAAACTTTTGATCTGTCTTGTACAGAGCTTGTAATATGAAGCCCACAGTCGATGAAATTATCATCAACATACACTTTTGCGTTTTGAAAATAAAACATTTTGCCTTTTGTATCTTGCTCAACGTTTTTCCAGTCAACCCCTGAAACTATGGTTTTAAAATCATAGGTATTATAGTTTTCATCGATAATATTCAAAAGGGACTTCGCAAGCTGATTGATGCCGATAATATGAAAATTTTCATTTAAAAGGATAGTGGCGTCATGATTTCCTTCAATCGTGAGTTTGAGCTTATGCTGTTCGTGCATTTTTTCAAACATGTTTTCGATACTTGAGGCCACAACAGTGGCTAGGGTAAAGGTGTGTTGATGGCATAATTCTACAGGACCCGATATTTCAATGCAGGCTATAATTTCGCCATTAATACCATGAATGGGGGCGGCTGCACATGACCATTTATGATGGACTTCGTGGAAGTGTTCAGCTCCTATCACTTGGATAGGTTTGTTAGTTTCAAGTGCTATGTTCACGCTGTTGCATATGGACTGTTTGCCTTCCCAAAGTTCCTCTATATATTCATAGGGTTCAATAACTTCTTCTTGTATCCTTTGATCTCCTATGACTTTGAGCATATAGCCTTTGCTATCTGTAAGCACGACAAGAAATTGGAAAGCATCCATAAGAGAATAGACGTTTTCCATTAAAGGTATGGCAATATCCAGAAGAAATTTATTGCGATCCAATAGTTTTTTATACTCTTCTTTATCGAGACTCTTTTTTAAATAGCATTTCTCTTTGGGATTAAGTCCTAAAGCAAGTGATTTTTCCCAAGCAAAACGAATGGCGGGGCGCACATTTTCATCAATGACGCCTTCGTCGGAGAGTCGGAACCACAGTTGTTTTAATTGATCAATATTCAAAGAAATACCTTTTTGCTTACAATAAAAAGTCACGTTTCTATTTTGTCGTTCAAATAATATACGTTGTATCTAACCTAAAAATTAACCGTATCGTAAGCAATAGTCAACAAATAAAAAAATGAAGTTTCAAGAAAATTTGTATGCCACGGCCCACATACACGTCATTCCAATTTACCATAAACCTAAAAGTGTGGCTTAATAAGAAACATGTTTTTATTGAATTTAACATCTCCCTATTAAAATTTTTTAAGAAAGAGGGAGGGGTTTCCCCCTCCCAAGAATAACTAAGAGAATGCTTTGTTAGACAACAAGAATAAAATATCTACGCAATAACACAAAAGCATCACACAGAATATTCTTATTTTCTGCCGTACACCCGATTGATAAAACCTTCGTAAGGTATTATATTTTGTTCATCTTCTGCAAAGGTTCTGAATTCCTTTACTAAGGTTGTTAAAATCTCACCTTCTGCAATATTATTGAAAAAATTAGCATAGCTTGCTTGCACCTTAACAAGTTCTTTAGCTTTTTTTCCTGTCCATGTAAAATTGGCGGCAATTTTGCTTGTGTCTTGCCCTGTGGAGTCTGTCGAAGGCAGATACACAGAGTAGGTCAAGTTATCAAAATCACGAATTATGTCTTCTTTAATAAGAACTTTGATAGCTGTGCAAATATCGGCGATTACAGTTTCCATCGGAACAGACAATTTATCATAATAAATATAATTGAAATAGTTATGACCATTTTGCCTATTTTTGGCATGCCGAACTTGTTTTATTTTTGGAGAAATGTCTTCGATATGCCGAGCCACAGATGCGGCATCTTTTGGGTCAATTTCGTTACTAAAACACCCTCCCAGTATCAAACTCACACCCAAAAGACAAAATAAACTTCCAAGACTCATCTTGCGTAACAAACTGTTTTTTCTCATTTTTCACATCCAAGCGTTAAATTTTTTTGTCAAAACTTAGTATATAAAGAAGAGCTTCTTGCGATAATTCACTTCGTTACATTTTGCGCGAGGCACCGACAAGCACTCTGTTTTACAAAATTATGATAACACAAAAAAACACATATTAGCCAAACAAACAACGATAGCGCCACAATAAGTACGACATACACCTGTAAGTTTTACGCCACCTACCTTGCCTCTGAATCTATAAAATCAACTTTACAACACTACATTGATTTTTTTTAGTATAAAATCATGTGAAAATATTTTCAAGCATTTTACTGTTTTTAGAATCATCACAAAAAAAGTCATCAAAAATATTTCAATAATTCAATATGTTACAGTCTTGATAAAATTATTCTATCAATAACAGATTGCTAAAGAATAAAAACTTTGCTATTAATTTTCCATGGCAAGCTTTACAAAATAAAGCGTATCTTCAAACCGATAGTACGTTACTTTCCATTTTTTCAACCTTCAAAAACGGCGCGGCGCAAAATGAACATATACAAAAATCTTTGTATTTATTTGGCATCTTTATGCATCCTAGCAATAGTTGCGATTGTGGTTTTATCTTTGCCTTATTTCGACTCTGTGCATATAGCCTATCTGGTTGCTCCTGTTTCTATTTTCTCTGTCAGCCTTGTTTGTCTTATCGCCAGTTTTGTTATGTACCGCAGCACGCAAGACAGTTTTATCGTGACGCTTAAGCGCAGAGCGGGAAGAGTTTATGGAGAACTAAACCACCACAAAATGCGTCTTATTGACATTATGGATGGAAAGCGAACCTTTGTTGATATTGAGAAATACCTTTACCCTGAGGACGCATTTCTAAAGATTAAAAAGTTCCTTTACGAAGAGTATTTTACCCTTTATAGTTACGATCCATTTTTTAAAAATAGCCTTTCACACGTGGCAATCAAGCAATTCCGTGCACTCCATAAAGATTTATCAACCTTTATGCGTTCGCAAAACTACGATATTGTAGAATATAATAAGTTAAAAATTCTTTATTCAAAAATTTACAGACAACCCATTGTAGACGATACACCCGAAGAGAATTTTAATCATCCCGAATTGCAAGAAGCCATGGATAATTTCCGCTCAGGCCTTGATTATGCTCTTATCAATGCCGACCAACTTATGTCTTTTTTAGATATTCAGCTCACCACACTTGATTCCTTTTTCGCTGTGGGTGTTACTTGGCCTGTCAACAAGGCTCGCTTCGATCGTGAATTCCAAGATTGGGTGCGAACCAACAACTAAAAGCAGACACTCAATCCCTTAGAACTTCATCAGCAAAGACATACAAGCTTTATGAGGTTCTCACGCCCTTGAACAAAAACAGCTTTCTTGCAGCATGCAAAACCTATTAATAACGGCCTTGTTCAATTCCCATTGGACAAAGTTTCTTTATTTTTTGCACCGCCTCTTTGCTTTGCGTACAATTTAATTATCACGAGATATTATATGCCTGTCAAAATACAACTTTTGGAAGAAAAAATACACTATATTTTTAAAGATAAGGAATTATTAAAACAGGCTTTGACCCATAGTTCTTACATTAATGAAAATAATCTAAGCCAAATGCATAACGAACGTCTGGAATTTTTAGGCGATGCTGTACTTGAGCTTACCATATCCAAAGCGCTTTATCATAAATACCCTCAAGAAAGAGAAGGGAGTCTTACTCAGTTACGCTCAAAAATGGTTAATGAAAAAAGCTTGGCAAAGCTGGCCAAGGAAATCGGTCTAGGCTCTGCCCTTTTGCTTGGAAAAGGAGAAGAAAAACAAGGGGGACGCACTCGCCCTGCCCTGTTAGCCGATGCTTTAGAAGCGCTGATAGGCGCTGTTTACTTAGATAAAGGCATTATGCAAGCAGAAAGCACAATATTACGCCTTTTTGAAAATTCCTTTGCAAAACCAAGTGGTTCAGCACAACCCAAAAGTTATAAGACCCTTTTGCAAGAGTATACCCAAGGTAACTTTCGTTTTACTCCTGAGTACATTTTATTATCAGACACAGGCCCTGAGCACGCAAAGGTTTATACTGTTCAGTATAAAGATCATCAAGGGTTTAGTGCAACTGGCACAGGAAAAAGCCTTAAGCGCGCAGAACATGAAGCCGCAAAACTTGCGCTTATTCACTACGGACAATTATAGTTTATCGCATTTTATTTTTCGAAGAAGTTTGTTTAGCATCGAAACCTTTAATACTCGCTTAACTTGTAGGGACAGCATTACCCTACAATGCTTAGAAGCCTGTCACCTTACCCACAGCAAAATGCTTCATTCCATTTTCGTCCCAAAACAGTTCATAACTCAACAAACAAATTTTTTCTTGTCCTTCTATGATGACACGAACAGGTAGATTTACCATAGATTCTTTCTCATCAAGATTCGCTAACATATGTAAGTCATCAGGATGAACAAATTCTTTGAAAATGGCTGTTTCAGGAAAAGGCATTTTCCCTTTAGATACCCCAAGCAGTGCCGTCAACTCCCCGTAAAACTGAACTGTTTTATTTCTATGGTTGAAAACAAAAGTCAAAACCTTGCTCATATCTGCAAAACGATCAAGCAAAAGATGTGAAGGAATATCCTTATAAAAATAATGACAGACCCCTTCTCCGTACTCACCTTTTTCAAGGTCAGGGCGTAAATCTCTGGTAAAACCTACCACCAAAGCTTCACCGTCTTCGTCTTTTATATTCATGGTTTTCAGAATGATTTCAGCAGGAATTTCTTCACCGTTCAGTTTGCAGTGCATCCAATTAAATTGCGACACACCTTTGTAGCGCACTTCATTAAGGTGATACAAAACCTTTTCGCTGGTTAGCTCACCACTTGGTTGACGCTCCGGAGAAAGTTTAAAAAATTCTGTCAAATATTCTTCGTGTGATCCGATATCAAACAGCTCCAAAACCTTGTCATTACAAAAAACAGTTTCCTGTTTATAGTTCCAAATATTCAAACCAAGGGGCAAATTATCGACCACTGCGGCAGCAATATCGGAAGGAACTTTAAAATTCTCAAGCCTTTCACGAGAAATATCCTCAAGCTTCAAAATACCTTTGTGCTCGTTTTTATCGCATGCCTCAAAGAAGGCCGGCACAGGTAAGGGTCTATAAAAGTAATAACCTTGTCCATAGCTACAGCCTTGTTCTTGCAAAATTTTGACTTGCTCTTTGCTTTCAATACCTTCAGCCACACATACAGATGAACCAAGCTCATTGATCAGCTTGATGACATTTCGAATAATAGTACGGTTATGGGTACTTATGGCGATATTATCAATAAGACCTTTATCGATTTTTACCTCGGTAAATTCACCACGGATAAGCATCATTAGGTTTGAGTGTTTCGCTCCAAAATCATCCAAGGAAATATCAAAACCGGCATCATAAATGGCAGACAGTTTCTTAATAAAAAAGTCCAAATCCATTTTGTCGATACTTTCGGTAATTTCAATTTTAATATACTCATGCGGAATATTGTATCTGTCGCAAATACTCACAATCTCATCGAGTAAGTCGTAGTTCATAAAGGTTACGCGTGAAAAGTTCACTCCTATCTTTACCGGCCTGCCTTCCTCGAT
Source organism: uncultured Mailhella sp. (assembly GCA_964369875.1). Lineage (GTDB taxonomy): Bacteria > Desulfobacterota > Desulfovibrionia > Desulfovibrionales > Desulfovibrionaceae > Taurinivorans. The sequence goes on along the minus strand of CAYJHY010000011.1, from coordinate 18,936 downwards.
CAGCCTCTGTATTACCTGACAAACCCTTTCAAGCACAAAGAAGTCGATATAACGGATCGTTCCTTCGTGCTCGTAAATGGGCACAAATTTATCGGGCGGAATCATTTTTCCATTCGCATCAAACTTTCTGATAAGAGCCTCTGCTCCCGCAATTTCCCCGCTTTTCAAATCCACTTTTGGTTGTAAATAAATATCATACATACCATCACGGATTTCTTTAAGCACAACTTCGCCCGAATTGGAATTATATTCCAAGGTATCAGGAGCCAAACTCTTATAATAGTTTTGCTTTTCCGCAAGCATAAGCTCCCCTGATTGCTTTACAGCCAAGGGAATATTTATGCGTCCCATTTGCCAAATGCCACCGACAGCAAAAGGTCTGTCAGGGTTGTGGGAATGATCCTTACGCAAAACTTGAATCAATTGCTCAAAAGCTTCCTGTTCAATTTCGGGACAAAAAGCGATAAATTCATCCCCTGCAACCCGATAGACATCAGAAGGGAAAAATTCTTGCAACAAAGTCGCAAGTTGTTTCAGCATATTATCGCCATGCTCTGCGCCATATAATTCATTGATTTTTTTCAAAGAATTTGAATCAACGTGCACAACCCCAAGCCTCTTTGGAGGGGAGGCCTCTATTTCTGCCACCCGTTCCACATACTTATTTCTGTTATAAATCCCTGTAAGGCTGTCTGTATATGATAAAAAGGCCAATTGCTCAATAAAGCGTCTTTTTTTCAATTCCTCATTAATAAACAGCCCAACAGAATGTAAAAGTGCAATATCTCGTTGATTTATTTTTGGATTATCAATTCCGATAAAACTTCTGATCTGGCCGTCCTTCAAAAGTGGTACAGCAATAACGGCCACACAACCTGCAGTTTTAAAGATTTTATATAAATCACCCGTATGATCGACTTGAGAATCCACATCAGTAATCAAAAACTCCCCATCCTCTCTAAATGCTTTAAACACTCCGGATAAGTTTTCAATACCAATTTTAGGATGCAATTTAGCCATGCTATATTCTTGAGATACTACCCATTCATACCTGTGGTAAGCGAAGCCTGATTGTTCGTCAACTTCAAATAGCGAAGCTCTTTCTGCATCAAAGTAGTGCCCGATAATTTCCAAAAGATTGACAATAGCCCTATCAACATCGTCGTCCTGCATAAAGGTTTGAATGCATGCAAGTAAGGTTTCCTCCAAAGAGAGCTGGCTTTCAAGCTGATCAAGTTCGCCTAATAGTTGTGTAACATCAAAGGCCACAGTCAGTTTTGCCAAACGTCCATCAATTTTAATCAGTGTGCTTTGTATGGAGTAATCTTTACCGGTTTTTGCAATTCTTTTTTGTGTGGTGACACATTTTCCAAGTTCAAGTTGTTTCACATCACAAGTAACACATATACCTTCACAATCATAAAAGACATCGTGACAACGTTTATTCAAAAATTCATCTTCACCAATACCAAAAAGCTCACGCGCCGTCCTATTCAGATATAAAAGCTTATTACTTTCCACATCCGTCATACAACAAATGAACTCTAAGTTATCCATGGCTGTTTGAGAAAATTCTTTATAACGCATTGACTACTCCTAACATAAAACCAATCACACATAAAGGCGACAAACCACAGATCTACAGTGCCGATGTTTTTCTGACCTAACTTTACTCTAAGGAAAAGTTAACGCTCTTTCCTAAAAAAATAATTCAACTCCATGCACACTAAACGTAAGCCTATAAGTTGAATTTGAAAAAACTATACTTTTATCTATAAAATTAGTATACTTTTGTTTCACCTTAAATGTCAAGCCTCAATCACACTTACATGCATTGTTTATCGTCATTCCAATTTGCTTGTTTTTCTTTATTTTGGGGAAATCCCCCCCCTCATTTATTTTCTTTCCACTTGTTTTTGCAAGTAAAAAGAAAATGCACAGGGTTTCCAAAGGGAATTATTCCCTTTGGTGGGGAGTTTGAGGGGTAAAACCCCTCAAGTCAAATTCACATGTATTGTTTATCTCTTTTCATTTTGTTTAAAATAAAAAAAGCGCTTTGACAAAAAAGTCAAAACGCTTTTCTACATTTTGTATGTAGCATAGCACCTCCAAGGGAAAAAGTTACCCCACGTGCAGTGCCATTACAGATATTTGGCTTATGCTGAATATTTGGCTTGTTTTTCGCTCAACACCCATTGTGTTGAGCGAAAAACAGTAAATATACCCTTACCTAAGAATTGGTCTGTACGCCCTTTTATAAAGATGCGTCTTCCAAATTCCTGTAGAGAAAGCCAAATTTTTGCATTGGCGGATACACTGTCCTATAAAGACAACATACCCATTCTGCCAAACGCTTATCCAAGCAATTGGAGAGCCATTTGTGGCAATTGGTTTGCTTGTGAAAGCATAGAGTTAGCAGCATTACTGAGAACTTGGTTACGAACAAAGTTAGTCATCTCAGTCGCTACGTCTACGTCAGAAATACGTGATTCCGCAGCTTGCATGTTTTCGGACTGGATGGTCAAGTTTGTAATGGTGTTTTCCAAACGGTTTTGTAAAGCACCGAGGTGGGCACGAATGTTATCTTTAGAGACAATCGCGTCTGTTAAAGCATCAAGAGCTCTCTGAGCATTTTCCTGAGTGGAAATATCGTAACCTGCGTCTGCCGGATTAGATTGGTTACCGACACCAAGAGCAGAAGCTGTGCTGTCACCGATTTGGATATAGTAGTAGTCTTCTGTACAATCGTTACCGGTACCAAAGTGAACTTTGAGTTTACCGGTTGAAGTAAGACCACTGCCGTCGTGAGCATCGCTTGACAAGTTACCGTCGAGAAGTTTAATTCCGTTGAAGTCGGTAGCTTCTGCGATACGGGTAATTTCTGAAGCCATTTGTTGGTACTCAGAGTCGATAATCGCACGTTGTGTGGAATCGTAAGTACCGGTGGCTGCTTGCTCGGCAAGTTCTTTCATACGAATAAGTTTTTCGTCGATAACTTGCAAAGCGCCGTCTGCGGTTTGGATAAGGGAGATAGCGTCGTTAGCGTTACGCACCCCTTGGTTAAGAGTTGCAACATCGGCACGCATAAGTTCGCGGATTGCGAGACCTGCGGCGTCGTCGGCGGCTGTTTCAATGCGGAGCCCTGAAGAGAGCTTACGGGTTGAATCTGCAAGGTTTCCGTAGTGAGTATTCAAGTTTCTGGCGGTATTGGCGGCCATCGCGTTATGATTGATTACTAAGGACATAATTTACCCCTCCTAAGGTTTAGGTACACTTTCTCTTTAGCAATGCGCGTGCCAAATAATTTTTTATATATAAAATCAATATATTACATTTTCAATTTATTTTAGCATGAAAAATTTTCCCACTTTTTTCAAATTTTTGACCACCCAAAAGGATTTATTTTCCCTAAAAACAGTTAAGTCTTTTAAATAAATTAAAGTTTTGACACCCTTGCAAAATCACTTAAAATACTTGCTATAAATACCCCTATATAAATAATTAACATTTAAGTGCAGTTTTTTCTTTACACATGAAACAAGGGTGTTTATTCTCATCTTAAGCAAATGCTCTGCATAATTATCTACTTGGTCGTATTATTATGCTGAATATAAAGAAAACATGATTCAGAATTGTATAACTGTGTAGAAAAAAAGCACACAACTCACTCGTTTAGCGGTAAAACTAAGGGTTTACCCGTTCCTAATTTACGGTCGCATTTGCTTTGCAAACGCTTCTCTCGACCCTGCAACCTCGTTTTGCCAAGGTCTCATTGAAAATCAAAAAACACATTTTAGCATATAACCACAGGGGTTTTCGTGAAAACGACAACAAGACAAAAAAATTTGGCAAGTTCATCCACCGGCGACAAGCAAAAACGCCGAAGCGGAACAGGTAAAAACACAGAACAAAAGAAGCAGGGCGACAGAAAGAAAGAACGCAAGGGAGGAATCGATTTTGGTGACGCCTCCCCACGCCAAGAACGCGCCGGACGTCAAGGGCGTCAAAAGAAATACGGATCTCAATCAGGATCTTCCGAATATGGTGCACGTGGTAACGAAAAATCCTCAAGCCGTGAAAAATTTTCCCAAGGCTTCACTCGTGGTGATAAAAGAGACTCTAAAGGCGCCAACAAGGAAAAAAGTTCACTCTTTGGCAAACGCCAAGGTGAACAAATAGCCGATAAATCATCATTAAAACAAAAACTTCCCCTTTCTCAAGAAAATAATAACGAAGAATTTTACGAAGAAGTGATTGTTTATGATGCCGCTCCAAAAGCTATTTTTACCGAGGAAAATATTTCAGCCTTTAATGCAATCAATGACGCAACAAGACAAAATATCGCAAACTCAGATGAAAACCCTACAGAAAACCTCAGAACATTTAAACCGGAAATCCTTGCTCCTGCAGGTGACACCCAGTCTTTCCTAGCGGCCATGGCCGCCGGCGCCGACGCCTGTTATGTCGGACTGAAACACTTTTCCGCAAGGGCAGGTGCAGACAATTTCAGCAGTACCGAGCTTTCTCGTATGGTCAATCTTGCGGCCAAATACGACAGAAAAATCAACATTGCTTTCAACTCTTTGGTGAAACCAAATGACCTTGTGGCCGCAGGCAGACTTATGAAGCGTCTTGCAAGGGATGTTAAACCAAATGCTATTATTATCCAAGACGTCGGCCTCATTGATATTGCACGCCAAGCAGGTTTCGAAGGGGAAGTACATCTTTCCACTCTTGCTAACCTAACCCACCCCAAAGCTCTTGAAAGTGCCGCTCTTTTGGGTGCAAACAGGGTTATTCTTCCCCGTGAAATCAATATCGACGAAATCAAAACCATTTCCGAAACCTGTCCCGACAGCCTCAGCCTTGAACTTTTTGTGCACGGCGCTCTTTGCTATTGTGTATCGGGTCGTTGCTACTGGTCAAGCTATATGGGCGGAAAAAGTGGCCTTCGCGGACGCTGTGTTCAACCTTGCCGTCGCGTATATAAGCAACGCTCCAACCAAGGGCGCTATTTCTCAAGCCAAGACCTTTCCCTTGATGTTTTGGTAAAATCTTTACTCAATATTCCCAAACTCGACTGTTGGAAAATTGAGGGAAGAAAAAAAGGCCCTCACTACGTTTATCATACCGTTATGGCCTACAAACTTTTACGTGACGAAGGAAGCGCCGCCAAAAAAGAAGCAGAAGCCCTTTTGCAAATGGCACTCGGCAGACCAAGCACCCACGGTATTTTCCTCCCTCAAAACCCTCAAGAAATCACCATTCCGCGTGAAAGCACAGGTTCCGGTCTTTTGGTAGGTAAAATTCAATTTGACGTGGTAGAAGAGGACGAAAAAGAAAAGCAAAAGAAAAAAGGTAAAGGCAAAGATAAAAACAATAAAACAACCCGTCAAAATATTTCCGCTCCTTACTTCAAACCCCGTATTCCTTTGCTTACAAAAGATCTCTTACGCATAGGCTATGAAGACGACGCATGGTATAACACCTTGCCCGTCACCCGTGGTGTACCCAAAAACGGCACCTATAACCTGCGCTTGCAACGTCATAAAACGCCAAAGGCAGGCACCCCCGTTTATCTTATCGACAGACGCGAACCGGATCTTTTAAAAGAGCTGAAAAAGTGGGAAGAAAAACTACAAAAAACCTCCGCTACCAAAAGCTCCGATGTGGATTTTGTCCCTCATTTGCCAAAACCATGCGGAACAAAACGAGTTTTAAATATCAGAGTGCGAGCAAACTTGCCTCAAGGCAAAGAAACCAAGGCGGCACGCTCTTCCCTAACAGGCTTGTGGATGACCCCCTCCACCGTTCGTGCTGTTTCAAAAACCTTGGCGCCTCGTATTTCTTGGTGGTTACCCCCTGTTATTTGGACAAATGAAGAGGCCATGTGGCAAAGAACCATCCATGAAGCTATTATGAGCGGTTCTACCCACTTCGTGCTTAACGAACCGTGGCAGATTGGATTTTTCACAAAGTATGCCGCCTATAAATCACAATTTATCCAGCCTGAACTGCAAACTCTTGCCCATGGCAGCGATCAACAAGATGTGAGAAAAGGCCGTCCCAACAGCCCAAGCCATAAGGTAAAAGTTCCCCGTGGCGGTAAAAGTAACGCCGACCACAACAGAGCTTTCACCCTTATCGCCGGTCCGTTCTGTAACATTTCCAACGCCGCAACCATTGCTCTTATGAAAAATATGGGCTTCCACGCGGCCATTGTCAGCCCTGAACTTTCAAAGCAAGATTTTCTCTTGCTCCCCCGCCAATCCTGCCTCCCCCTCGGTTTTGTAGTGGAAGGTTTTTGGCCCATGGGTATTTCAAGGCACGAACCGCAATACCTTAAAAATAACACCACCTTTGAAAGCCCCAAAGGCGAACAGTTCTGGACACGTAAATACGGCCAAAACACATGGATTTATCCTTCATGGCCTATGGATTTCTCAAGCCATAGAACCGAACTTGAACACGCAGGCTACAGCTTCTTTGCAACCCTTGAAGAATTCTGTCCTGAGAAACAAGAACGTGACAGCAATGAATTTAACTGGAATGTGCCACTTTTATAGGATATAAATTAGATAATGTCGTCAAAATGTTTTTTTGACGACATTATCATCATAGAGTACGATTAACTTTCTTGTGACAACCTAAGGAAAATTGAAGGAAAATCAGATGAGTAAAGATTCTCAAAAACCGGATACCCAGATGACAGATACGCAAATGACGGATGAAAAAATTGCCGAGCTTAACGCAAAACTTCAAGGCATAACTACGGATAGTCCACAGGATCCCTCCTCTACTCCCAATGACTTGAAAAACACAAGCGACCTTCCTTATCCTGAAAGCGGTCAACACGAGCAAAATCAACCGGAACTTAGTCTATCAACAGATACGCAGATGGCAGATGAAAAAATTGCAGATGAAAAAATTGCCGAGCTTAACGCAAAACTTCAAAATATCACCATGGATAGCGTACAGGCTCCCGTCTCTACTGTCGATAGCGTAGAAAGCATAAACGAAAGCGCTTCTTTTGAAAGTGCCCAACTAGAAAAAAAACCGTCGGAATTCACCCAGTCCGAAGAAATTCTTATACAAGACGATGTGAGTCAAAATTTTGAATCTCAAGCAGAAGCCCTTTCTGATAATGGAGTCAGTGACGCCATAAATACTTCTGTAACAGAAGGCTTCAAAAGGGAAGAAGTAGAAGTAAAAGAAGTAATAAATGAAACACTCGACCTTTCTACCGAAAAATCTGACACAGAAAAAACTGACACAAACGGATCTGATTTAGACACACCTAACGTAAGCAATACTCAAAGCAGTGCAGAAGAAGTAGAAACTCTCACTGACAGCCCTTCAGCCGAAAGCACATCACCTGAGATAACACAGATTGACTACTCGTTAGCGACTGACGAAACACAAGCTAAAGCAACGCAGAGCCCCGCAGAAAGCACTCAAGAAAACGCACTCCCCTTTGTTGATAACAACATACATGCAGTCGATACGCCTTTGCCTATGCCAAACACGGAAACAGCTCAAACCCTACCCCATAGCGAGCTTGACGGAGAAAAACCATCCGAACAAGAAATACCTGCTCCTCAAGTAATACCCAACGAAGAACACAATAAAGACACTGAGTTCGACGAAGCTCTTGCTTTTCCCCCCACCCAAGAGCATGAGCAAGAAGAAAAAGAAGAACTTCCCCCGCCTCCTCCTCAAAAGGTAAGTTTTGCCCAAAAAATCTTTGCAGGCTGTTCATACATTGCCTTGCCACTCCTTCTCTTGTTGACTCTCGGCCTTTGTGCGCAACAATTCTTTTTTCCAAGAGATTTTTGGATCAGCGAAGAAGTTCGTTTGGCAGATGTCTATATGAATATGCAAAGCGCTGGCTTTTCCTTCAAATCTTTTTTACAGGTAAGCCTTAACGGAGAGTATTTTTTCCATATCGGCCCCCTTTATTTTAGCTTGATTTGGCTTTTTGACGCCATCCCCCAAATCAATATGCCCCAAGCATTTTTTGGTGCAAATATTGTCTTTTCTTGCTTTTTCATTCTCAGCACATGGCTTTTGGCAAGAGCATTGCAATTCAACAGGCAAATCGCCTTCGCCGCAGGGCTTATTACTCTTTCGAGTATCGGATTTTTAGGATTAAGCCACTATATTCAGCCCTTGTTAGTTTTTTCTACGTTTATGAATATGGCTTTCCTTTGTTTTTATCGTGGTTGGCAAAAAGAAAACGGTTTCTTCTGGCTTAGTTTTGCCTTTATTTTTCTGGCCTGCGCCACCTTTATCAGTGCTATTCTCAGTCTTGCTTTACCCGTTTTGGCGGCTATTTTCTACCTTACATGGACAGGAAAATGGAAAAGACTAAACGGTGGTGACGGCATTTTCGGCTTCCTCGTTTACCTGACCCTTATTTTCATTTATCTTGCTTATTTCTATCTTACTGGGCAAGAAGAATACCTTATCACTCTTATTCAAGAATACAGCATTGCTCCCCTCAGTCTTGATACCTATCCCAGTTCGACATTCTTAAAAAGCCTTGCCTTATTGCCCATTTTGGCCATGCCTTGGATGTTGGCTATTTTGTTTGTGAACTGGATTAAAGTAATTATCAATATCCCCAAAAGCGTCAAAGCACGCAAGGAAAAACCTGCCGCTTCATGGCTCGTTTGCCTCATTCTTTCAGGGATTATTTTATTCAGCCTCATAAAAGACAACGAAACCTTTTATCTTCTTTGCCTCTTGCCGGCTTTAAGTATACTTCTTGCTAAAGCCATTTTGAATTTCAGCGCAACTTCTTCTCGTTTCTTTTTTGGCCTCATGGCAATGGGACTTTTCCTTGCGGGGATTTTGGCTATCATGGTTGAATTCCATGCCTATATCTTCCCCTACCTCCCAACCTCAGCCTTTATTCCTAAAGAAATTCCTGCCTTTATTTCCGTGGCCACCACCGATACCGATTTTGGTTTAAGCGCTCTTGGGGGAAGTCTTATACTTTTCTCCATCGTACTTTTTAGCTTCACCAAAAGACAGTTTGCAGGCGGTGCAAGTTTAATCCTTTCTTTAGCCTTTATTATCAGCTCTCAACCCTTTAGTCTTATGGTTGCTCCTCAGCTAGACATCTTGTTCAGCCCCAAAACCCAAGGGGAAATTTTTGCCACCCACAAAGCACAAGGCTATGAGCCTGCAAGCTTTGGCGTATACCCGCATATCTATACCTATCATTACAATACAGCCCTTGCGGAGCAAGGATCCAAAAAAGATGGGAACACTGCCACCTATGGCAACGAAAAAATTACCCACCTCAACAGCCAAGCCGAGCTCAACACCTTTATCAGTTCCAATCCAAAAGTTATTTTGGCGATTCCTGTAGAACTTTGGAATGCGTTACCACAAAAACAATATTCCACACTTTTACAAAACCAATGGCTTGAAAACAAAGATATTGCCCTCACCCTTTGGGAAGCTCCACAGCTTGAGGTTGACCCTCCGACCGTTCAAGAGCCCGCAGGAGAGCAAATAGAAGAGCAAACAGGTGAAGAAGCGCAGGAAGTTCCTTTAACAGAGCTTGGGCCGTCTCTTGAAAGTAGCGAGGAAACCACTGCTAATGAGCAAGTTGTTCCAAGTGAAACAACCCAAGCGACCGAAAGCGTAGAAGGTTCTGCACCAAGTGAAGAAAGTATTTCGACCGAAGCACCAAGCGAAACATTGAGCAACGAACAAACCGACGCACAGCCTGAAGCTCAAGCAGAAGCTCAAACCGAAATACAGGCAGAAGAAAATCAACCTTCCGCCGAAACCGCTTCATCTCCCCAAGAATCCACAGACACACCCAAAACTTTGCCCCAAGTAGACAAGGATTTGCAAGATTCCATGGAAAACACTTTACTTCCCCAAGCAGATGTCAAAGAAGCACAAGATTCTCCGGAAGTCATGGTCTCACCTGAAATTACGACACCCCAAGAAGTACCGAGTGTAGACGCACCGAGCGTAGACGCTCCAAGTGACGAAGAAACACCAAGTAACACATAATACTTTAGATTGTTAGGACATTTAAAATGGAATATCTTTGGATTTTCATCAGCTTTGTAAGTGGCTCTTTACCTTTTGCGGTTATTATTTCTAAAACATTTAAAGGCATAGACCCCCGTAAAGAAGGGAGTAAAAACCCCGGCACAACCAATGTATGTCGCCTATGCGGTCTCCCTCTGGGCATTTTAACCCTTGTCTGTGATATTCTCAAGGGGACTATCCCCGTATATCTCAGCATGCGATTTTTCCCCGAGGCCGACATGGCCTTTATCCATAGCGCATCAGCTTTTGCCGCCGTAATAGGGCATATAAAATCCCCTTTCCTTGGCTTTCAAGGCGGAAAAGGCGTGGCAACAGGCATAGGCGTGCTTATCCCCCTTGCATTCATCCCTCTACTCTGTGGAATCGGTCTTTGTATTGCACTCATTCTGCTCTCGGGCTTTGTCTCCGCCGGAGCACTCGGCCTCTATACAGTACTCCCACTGCTTTACTACTACTTCGGCTACACGCAATACATCCCCCTCGCCCTCGTCATGCTCGCCCTCGTACTCTTTACCCACCGCGGTAATATCCAAAGGCTACTCAAAGGCGAAGAAAAATCATGGCGTAAAAGCAAAAACTAATTCTTCCTACATTATCTTTGGAATATGACTTTTTGGTAGAATTATAATTTTCTCATTCAAAAAGAACTAAAACCAACCCATTAAATAATAGGAGAAATCAGCATGTATGACAAATTTATTATTCTTTTAAAACTTATTTGTTCCATAGTTATTATCAAGTCTTTCTACGACTTCTACCAAGATGCAAATCTTTTTCCGCTCATTTATCTACTAATTGTCTGCTGCTATATATTTGTGCTCGCAGCATGCCTCCTAAACCTTGAAGTATATATATTAATTTCACTGGTCTTCGCAGTCATTATTTTGGGTTTAAACTTTTTATTTGGATATGACTTAAATAATTATATCTATTTAGCTACAAATTATTATGATTTTTTCTTAGCCTTCACAAGCATACCGGTATTAAAGGTCTCAGGTGTTGACTTCGGCTCCTCCCAACCATCTCGGAGCAGTTCAGCAACAAAATCCGAAAGCACAACCTATTCACCCTATTCATCCTTCCCACGGAAAAGTGAGGAAGAAATAGCCAGGGAAAAATTCGAAAACAATCTAGCTTTCCAAGAAGACCAAAACCGAAGATGGAAAGAGTAAGAGGCAAAAAGAGACGCGTAAAACCAAAGCGATTGATAGAAATCATACTTGAGATTTCTGATAAAATCATTTTGCAGAAAAACATCCTTGCATTACAGATTTGTTGACCGAGGATTTAGAGCATTTCTAAAAGTATCAATCAAAAAAATGCTCTAAGTAAAAAACGGTAATACTCCTTTATTAAAATTTTTTGAAAGATGGGGGCTTGGGGGAAGAAAACTTTTTTACAAAAAAGTTTTCTTCCCCCAAAATTCACCAAAGCGTTACAAAAAATCATCTAAAAAAACATTTGCAATTATTTGGGAAAAAGGTCAAAATAGAGGTGCTTGACAACTATTACTTAGGATGTAAAATGATTTTATCACCATCACTGCTTTCAGCAGATTTTGGCCGTCTGGCGAGTGTTTTGCAAGAACTTGAAAAAGCCGGCCTTGATTGGGTTCACTGGGATGTTATGGACGGTAATTTTGTTCCTAACATCACTTTTGGTCAACACGTTATAGCCATGCTTCGTAAAACTGCGCCTTCCCTGTATTTTGATGTTCATCTTATGATTGAACGCCCCGAGCGTTATATTGAAGAATTTGCCAAGGCTGGAGCCAACATGCTTGTTATCCATGCCGAAGCCACCAATCATATTCAAAGAGTTCTTGCGGAAATTCGTCGTCAGGGTATGCATGCAGGTTTAGCACTCAACCCCGCTACCCCTTTATCTTATGTGGAAAATGTTCTTGATGATTTGGATATGGTCTTGCTTATGAGTGTGAACCCCGGATTTGGCGGACAAAGCTTTATTCCTTCCACCTTGGATAAAATCCGTCGTCTAAAAAGCATGCTTGGCGATCGCAATTGCCACATCCAAGTAGACGGTGGAGTTACTCCCAATAATACCAAAGAACTTGTAGACGCAGGGGCCAATGTATTGGTTTCAGGGTCTGCCTTTTTTAACTTTCCCCCTTTTGAAGAACGTCATCAACTTTTTCAAAATGCGGCCTTAGGTAAAAATTAATTAAAAACATACCCGATTATAAATCGGGTTTTTTTCATAGAAAACAAAGCGAAAAGGAAAAACAATGGAACAACGCAAGCACTTAGCAAATGCCATCAGAGCCCTTACTGTGGATGCCATCAACAAATCAAATTCCGGTCACCCCGGTGCTCCCATGGGCATGGCAAATATGGCAGAGTCCCTCTGGCGTCATCACTATAAACATAATCCCCAAAATCCAAATTGGGTAAATCGTGACCGTTTTGTTCTTTCCAATGGCCATGCCTCCATGTTGCTTTACAGCCTTCTCCACTTGACAGGCTATGACCTTTCCATGAACGACATTAAAGATTTCAGACAGTTGCATTCCAAGACCCCCGGACACCCTGAAAGCGATCGTACCCCCGGCTGTGATTTGAGTACAGGACCTTTAGGCCAAGGCATCGCCACCGCTGTCGGTATGGCACTTGGTGAGAAATTGCTTGCCCACCACTTCAACCGCATTAATCACCCCATTGTGGATCACCGCACTTGGGTATTTCTTGGTGACGGTTGCCTTATGGAAGGCATTGCACAAGAAGCAATTTCTCTTGCAGGCACTTGGAAACTCAATAAATTGACTGCCCTTTACGACAGCAATAATATTTCCATCGACGGCAAAATCAGCCCATGGTTCAGCGAAGACGTTGCCAAGCGTTTTGAAGCGTGCGGTTGGCATGTAGTTAAAGGTGTTGACGGACACGATCCCAAAGACATCGATGACGCCATCGAAGAAGCCCTCAAAGTGGACGATAAACCTTGCCTTATCATTTGCCAAACCACCATTGGTTATGGTTCTCCTGCCAAAGCAGGCTCTCAAAGTTGTCACGGTTCTCCCTTCGGTGCCGAAGAAACCAAAAACATCAGAGAAAGCCTCGGTTGGAATTATGGTGAGTTTGAAATTCCCGAAGACGTATACACCGCTTGGGATGCCAAAGAAAAAGGCCAAAAAGTCAACGACACATGGGAACAAGCTTTCGCTGCCTATACCGCTGAATATCCTGAACTTGCGGCCGAATTTAATCGTCGTATGAAAGGTGAATTGAAACCTGAACTCGAAAAGGCATTCCAAGACTACTTTGACAGCCTCCTCGGTCACCAAGATAATCTCGCAACCCGCGTAGCCAATAAACATATTTTAGATGCTATTATTGACGCCGCCCCCGAGCTTCTTGGCGGTTCTGCCGACCTTTCAGGCTCAACAGGTACCATGCATAAAAATGCAAAAGCCCTTGTACCTTCAGATTTCAACGCAAACTACATTAATTATGGTGTGCGTGAATTTGGCATGGGTACCATTATGAACGGCCTCGCCCTCAGCAAAGCTTTCATCCCATACGGCAGTACTTTCCTTGTATTTTCCGATTATCCCAAAAATGCTATCCGCTTAGGCGCATTGGCACAAATCCAGTCCATTTGGGTATTGACCCACGACAGCATTTGCGTCGGTGAGGACGGCCCTACCCACCAACCCATCGAGCAAATTTCCGCCTTGCGTCTTACTCCGAACGTGGATGTATGGCGCCCATGCGACACCTTGGAAAGTGCCGTGGCGTGGAAATATTCCATCGAAAGAAAGAACGGCCCTTCTTGCCTCGCCATGAGCAGACAAGACTTGAAAGCCCAAAGCCACACCAAAGAACAAATTGCCGATATTGCCAAAGGCGCTTATGTTCTTGTGGATTGTGACGGTCAAGCCGATATTATCTTGATTGCCACAGGTTCAGAAATGGAAATCACCCGTCAAGCCGCCGAAGTGCTCAGCGCCGAAGGCAAAAAAGTTCGTGTGGTATCCATGCCTTGTGCTGACGTTTTTGACATACAAGACACTGCTTACAAAGAAAAAATTCTTCCTAAAAACGTTCGTGCTCGTGTAGCGGTTGAAGCCGCCGCGTCCGATTTTTGGTTCAAATATGTGGGTCTTGACGGAGCCGTTGTGGGCATGACCAGCTTTGGCGACTCTGCCCCCGGTAATGTTCTTTATGATCTTTTTGGCTTCACCGTTGATAATATTGTGAAAACTGCCAAAGAAGTTCTTTCCAAATAATTAAAAAAATAAACAAAAAAACGAAAGGGAGAAGCCGATAATAAAGCTTTTCCCTTTCAAAGTTACAGAAAAAGTTTGATTTTGCCTCATTGTAGGCAATTCTTTTTTTGAAAAACAATACCTTATAAAAATGTCTAAACCTTTAACCACCTATAATCCTTGAGAGGTCTTGCTCCCATGAAAGCACTTAGTATGAATAGTATCGATTTAAAAGAAAAAAGCCTTGTCATTCGCTGTGATCTTAACGTTCCCCTCAAAGACGGAAAAATTGCCAACGATAAACGTATTCGTGCTGTCATCCCCACCATTGAAAAAGCCATTGAAAACAATTGCACCATCATTATTTGCTCTCACCTTGGCCGTCCACAAGAAGGTGTTTTTGAAGAAAAATTCAGCCTTGCCCCCATCGCCGTTCGTCTTTCCGAGCTTCTCGGCAAACCTGTTCGCTTTCACAGTTATGACCCTGAGCTGAATGTCAATGCCCAAAAAGGCGAAATCGTTCTTCTTGATAACTTACGTTTTCTCGTGGGCGAGAAGAAAAACAATCCCGAACTTGGAGCAAAACTTGCCTCCTTGGGTGATATTTATGTTATGGATGCCTTCGGCGCAGCACACAGAGCCCATGCCTCCACCGAAAGCGCTGTCAGACAAGCAAAAATTGCCGTGGCAGGCCCCCTTATGGAAGCGGAAATGAACGCGGCCACCAAAATTTTGCACACCCCCCAACGCCCCCTCTATGCCATTGTCGGCGGTTCCAAAGCTTCCACAAAACTCACTGTGCTTGAAAATCTTATCAATTTTGTGGATGGTCTTATTATTGCCGGTGGCATCGCAAACACATTCCTTATGGCTACAGGCGTTAACGTCGGAAAATCCTTGGCAGAAGAAGATTTTGTAGAAGAAGCAAAGCGCCTCATCGAACTTGCCAAAAGCAAAAACGTCAACCTTCCCCTTCCCACAGACGTTGTGGTTTCCAAAGATATTACCGACACTCAAAATATTCGCACCTGTTCCGTCAACGATTTGACCGACGAAGAAGCGATTTTTGACATCGGCCCCGAAACCACCAAAGCATACACCGAAGTTCTCGCCAAAGCCCAAACCATCGTTTGGAACGGCCCCATCGGTGTTTTTGAAACCCCTGCTTTTGCTCAAGGCACCATCAACATCGGTAACGCCCTCAGCGAAAGTTCCGCCTACACCCTCGTTTGTGGCGGAGACTGCGTAGCCGCGGCCGAACAATTCAAAATTGCCGACAAAATGGACTACCTCTCAACAGGCGGAGGTGCCTTCCTCGAAGTACTCGAAGGAAAAACCCTCCCCTCTGTTGCCGCACTGGCCGACAGAGCTTAATTTTTTAGTTTTTGGTTTTAGATTTATTTTGTTTATTGGGAGGGGGAAAACCTATTTTTTGAAAAAAATAGGTTCTCCCTCCCCCAAACCCCCTCCCACTCCACAAAAAACTTTAATATTCAAAAAATTATTTAATATTACAGGCACTAATAAAACAATATTAGTGCCTGTTATTTTTTAATGAAATCATCCTTGAGAAGAAATACCTCTGTTCATCAAGAAAATCCTAAAGCAAACGCAAAGAGTGAAAGTGAGTCCCGAGTGAGGAACGAACGAGAGGCGAATAGATTAAGCACTAAGCAAATTCAAGAATACGGAAAAACGTTAACGGACACGTTCGCCCTTAAGCTGACCGAAGGGAAGCAAACGGCGAACATAAAAAGGTAAGGAAAGGGGTATTCTAAAGGGGAAAAACTAGGACAGAGTCCTTGGTTTTCCCCTTTAGTCGCCTTTTAAAACTTCTTTTGTAGTTATCACTACATAATTTATAAAAATTAACTGTTCAAACCATAAATTATGTACTATTGTATTTAATAACAATTTCCGGTAGAAGAAAATGAGCAATTTTCTATCTCGCTTGCAACGCATGTTACAACAATCTTGAATGTTACAAAATGAATACATTCATAAAAAAAATGGAAAAAGGCTTGCAAATGCATTAATAATCTTATACAAGGAAATTGCTTTTAGAGTTATTTGGTTTATGTTTGTTGATTTGATGAGTACACACTAAAATGCATAAAAGATATAGTTTACACGTATTTTTTTGATTTAAAAGTGTTTTTTTGATTAACTGTGAGAAGATTTGAAGAGCCGGTGTGCCAAGGAGAACCATGACACCTAATGATCTTGAATATTTTCGTAATGTATTGAACCAAATGTTGGAAGATGCCCAACAAAATGGAGACTCCACTTTAGAAGATTTGTCCGAAAGTTCTAAATCCTTTGCGGATCCATCCGATAGAGCCAGTGCAGAGTCAGACCGTTCTTTTACTTTACGTATCCGCGACAGAGAACGTCGCCTGATACACAAAATCTATGAAGCCCAAGATAACATAAAAAATGGTACTTATGGAATTTGTGAAGAATGTGGTGAAGATATTGGCGTTGCAAGATTAAAAGCCAGACCCGTAACAACACTTTGTGTTGATTGCAAAGCACGACAAGAAGAGGGCGAAGACATTAAAGGAAGCTAAGTTGCAAACCCTTTATATTGTCTCATTTTACCTCAATTGACATAATAATACAAAAAGTCCGCCTTTTGGTGGGCTTTTTTATTTAACAATACATATATTCTTTATAAAACTTCAAAACTTGCTTTTTAGCAAAAAAGCCTGTAGAAACAAGCAATCACCAACAATGAAAACGTATTTTAAATTTAGGGGAATATACTATGGACGCACATCTTTTTCGTCGATTCTGTGAGGATTTGGTGCCTGCACTTGTGGGCTGTCGCATAGAAAAAATCCATCAGGTCACAACAGGTCTCACGGTATTCACCCTCTACGGGCTTGGTAAATTACAAGAACGTTTTGCTAACTCTCAAGATACTTTCGGCACAGATAGCCCTTCAATTTTTCAAGATAAAAAGCAATATCTCTTTTTTAAAGAAGGTAAAAACCCATTACTTTTCTTCTCGGCCTTTCGCCCCCAAGCAAGTGCCGAACCACCTGCCTTTATTATGCGCCTCAGAAAACATTTTGTGGGGCGTCGCATAGAAAGGGTTTGTTCTAAGTGGGTTGAGCGTAAAATATATATGCAAATCCAAGGGGGTACGTATCTTTGCCTCGATTTGCGCCAAGGCATAGAACTTTTATTTAAGTGTCCCGAAGTTTTTCAAGATTCTACAAGTCAATCGGCAGATATTTGTGAAGCAAAACAAAACATACATGCCACCGACATCTTACAAGAAACAGAATTCTCCACTGAAAATCTTTTCGACGACAGTATTCTCACCCCCCAAGAAAATGAAGAACAAAGCTCAAATCTTTTACCTTTTGCCCTTTCTCACTCCATTGAGCCAAGTTTAAGTGATAGGGAATTTTCTGCCCTTTGGCCAAATTTTGAAAATCTCTATCGCATGAGTCACAAAACAAACACCGAAGGCAAGAGTGATGTCGCAAGCGATAGCATCAATGAAGCTATTTCCGAAACCCAAGAGCTATGGCAAGCTTATCCCGTATTGACCCCTTTGCTCCGCAAAACCATACCTTTTCTTGATAAAGAAGAAGCGGCCGCCCTCTATGCCGATTTACAATTTGGTGGCGGTGATGTCGTGGTTTACACCTCTGCCTCTTCCAAGCAAAAGAAATTTAACCAAAGCGATGTTTTAAGCTTTGATCAATCCTTTGAAATTTGCGCATGGCTTCTTCCCTCAAAACTCGTTCAAAAAATGGGTTTTGCCACAGAAGAAAGCAAAGAGCTTCTCTTTGAAGACAGTATTTCCGCGCTCTCCCACGTAGGTTCTCTCTTTTTAGCACGCCTGAATCAAAGCTTGAAAGCCGCCCAAGTAAAGCCCCTTATGGCAGAAGTAAAACGCCTCGAAAAGCTTTTGCAGAAACTCGACAAAGAAGAAGAACGTCTACAAAAAATGGTGGACAAAAAAGAGTGGGCTTTGCTTATTCAAGCCAATTTATACCAATTAAACGCAGATGAAAAAAAGTCATCACTTACCCTCGCAGATTTTAAAGGTAACACCCAGCACATGGAACTCGACGCCTCAAAAAGCATACGAGCCAATATGGAACATTTTTTCCATCAAGCAGGACGGGGAAAACGTGGTTTTGCACATCTATCCGACAGAAAAGCAGCCGTTTTTGCACAAAAAGAACAAGCCCTGCAAGCCGCTTTACAAAAAAATGCCTTCCAGAAAGATTTTTCAAATGCTAAAACAAAACCACAAGACAAAAACAAATCTTCTTCTGCCCAAAACAACAATCAACAAAAAATCAAAGTAAACAAAGGTTCACAGTTTAAACCCCAAGTCCAGCCCCAAAAAGAAAACACCAAGAACAAGCAAAAATTTCCTACTCAAATACAAGTATTCAGAAGCAGTGACGGTTTTACCCTCCTGCGCGGTCGTGACACCAAAGGAAACGGACAAGTTCTGAAAATGTCTAACGGGCATGATTACTGGGTACACGTGGCAGACGGCGCCGGCGCTCACGTTATTATACGCCGTGACCACCCAAGCCAAGACGTTCCTCTACAAACCATGCACGAAGCCGGCAATCTCGCCCTTCTCAAAAGCGGACAAAAAG
>CAYJHY010000010.1:23453-25830 GCA_964369875.1 uncultured Mailhella sp. | reverse complement strand
GGGGAAAACGCTATTTTTTTCAAAAAATAGGTTTTCCCCCTCCCAATAAAATCCAACAAAAAACAAAAATTCTTATACAGAACCGTATTTTGCTTCGATTTCGGCACCGCTTTTTTCTACGACTTCCGCAAAGCCTTTGCGTTCAGCCTTAAGGGCATCGGCAACGCTTGCATCGTGTAGAGCAATGATTTGAGCGGCTAAGTAGGCTGCGTTTTTAGCGCCTGCTTTATCGAGGGCAACGGTTGCCACAGGGAAACCGGGAGGCATTTGCACGGTGGCAAGAAGGGCGTCCATACCGTTAAGTGCAGAGCTGTTCACGGGAATACCGATAACAGGTTTGATTGTGCGAGCGGCTACGGCACCTGCGAGGTGAGCGGCCATACCTGCGGCGCAAATATAGACTTGACAGCCTTTTTCTTCGAGTTCATCCACCAATTTTTCTGTACGCTCGGGGGTTCTGTGAGCGGAAGAAACGGTGAAGCGGTAACTGATACCAAGTTTTTTCAATACCTCAACGCAAGGGCTGACGGTGTTTTCATCGGAAGCGGATCCGATAAATATAGCGACTTGTGCCATTTTATTTCTCCATGTTTTTTAGACGTTTAATTCCTTTATCACCAATATCTCGGCGATAATAAGCATTTTCCATTTTTATATGCGCAAGAGCCTCATAGGCTTTATCTTTAGCAATTTGCAAGCTGTCTCCAAGTCCGCAAATACACAAAATACGACCACCGTTTGCCAAGATGGAATCGCCTTCGGCTTTGGTGCCTGCTTGGAAAACCATCACATCTTCCATGGCATTTGCTTGGTCAATACCTTCGATTTTCATGCCTTTTGGATAAGATTCGGGATAGCCTTTGGCTGTCCAAACCACGCCGAGACAAGATTTTTGACTGATGCTTAAACGAACGTTGTCTTTTGCCAAGGTGCCGTTTACACAAGCTTGCATAACGGGCAAAATGTCGTTTTCAAGGCGCATAAGGAGGGGCTGACACTCAGGATCTCCAAAGCGTACATTGTATTCCAAAACCTTGGGGCCTTTTTCTGTCATCATAAGCCCTGCATACAAGATACCTTTAAAGGGTGTGCCACGTTTGGCCATTTCTTTGAGTAAGGGGCGCACGGTAATGTCTGCCAATTTTTCGAGTTCTTCGTCTTGGGCAAGAGGTGCGGGGCTATACGCGCCCATTCCGCCTGTATTTGCGCCCGTATCACCTTCGCCCACGGCCTTATGGTCTTGAGCAGATGGCAAGGCAAGGGCATTTTCTCCGTCACAAAAACAAAGAAGAGAAAGTTCTTCGCCCACTAAAAATTCTTCAATAACAACAGTGGCGCCGGCTTCCCCAAACTTTTTATCTCCCATCATTGCATCAACAGCATCATGAGCTTCTTGTTCTTCGTGTGCGATTATAACGCCTTTGCCGGCGGCAAGGCCGTCGGCTTTCACCACCACGGGTGCGCCTTGCTCTTTAATAAAGGCGTGCGCTTTTTCTGCATCGGTAAAGACACCGTAAGCGGCGGTAGGGATTTCGGCATCAATCATGGCTTGCTTGGAAAAAGATTTACTGCCTTCCAAGGTGGCGCATGCTTGGCTTGGGCCAAAACAAGGGATGTTTTCCGCGGTCATGGCATCGGTAATGCCCAAGGTCAAAGGAAGCTCTGGGCCCGGAATAACAAAATCAATATTTTTTTCCTTGGCAAAGGCTACAAGAGCCGGAATATCGCCATCACTTATGGCCACATTATATTCCTTAGTTCCGCCGTTACCGGGTGCCACAAAAATCTCTGTCACGAGGGGGCTTTTTGAAACTTTCCATGCCAAAGCATGCTCTCTGCCGCCCGAACCGATAATAAGTATACGCACAATTCCTCCACAGGATTGATTGTTATAATTGATGCATTCTCTTGGGAGGGGGAAAAACCTTTTTTGTGAACAAAAAAGCGTTTTCCAGCCCGGTAGATGTTGGGCAAACCCTCCCCCATTCCAAAAAAACTTTAAATATTTTTTGTAAAAAGAAGTGAATTTTGTTAATATTTAGTTATACGTTAACGAACAGTTACATTCATTAAAATAAATTTACCCTGTTCTTCTAAAAATTTCAATCTATAATTTTCGTAATGATTCCCATATCTTTTGTGCTTTCTTTTTACCTATGCCTTCAATTTTTGTTAAATCGTCAAGCTTGGCATTCTTCATACTTTCCAAGTCCTTAAAATGATCCCACAAAAGCCTTGCCGTTTGCTGTCCGATATTGGGTAAGCGCAAAAGCTCGGCATCCAAGGTGCGTTTGGCTCTGGCTTCTCGGTGTCGTCCTATGGCGAAATCATGGGTGGCATCTCGCACGGATTGCAAGAAAAGAAGTTCCGCGCTTCC
>CAYJHY010000010.1:0-23353 GCA_964369875.1 uncultured Mailhella sp. | reverse complement strand
CGAAATCATGGGTGGCATCTCGCACGGATTGCAAGAAAAGAAGTTCCGCGCTTCCCTCGCGAAAAGGTAAAGGATTAGACCTTTGTGGAAGAAATATTCTGTCCGCCATATTACCTGCACGCCTATCCGCATGCCCTTGTTCGTCTCGAGCTTTGGCAATACCTGCCAGTAAAAAAGGAAGTTGATCTTTGCTGATATCAAAAGGTCTGTCTATTTGGGAATTATTTATATTTTGTCCACTGTGAATACCAGTTTGAATACTTTGGTTTTGTGGAGCTTTTTCCTCAGAAAAATATTCCCAAAAAGCCTTGTGAACCGTGTTAATCTGTCCACGCCCACCGTCTATCAACATAAGGTGTGGCCACGGCGCACCGTGTTCGGCTCGGCGTTTCGCCCAAGAGAATAGCGCGGCATAGTCATCGCCGTTGGCATCATCAATGTTCCACACTCGATATTCAGATTTATGAGGTTTACCGTCTTGATAAACCACCATCCCGACTTTCGTATCCTGTCCGCTCGTGTGGGAAACGTCAATACATTCAATACGCCTTACAGGTTCAACACTTTGAAACAGCGTGGCAAGCCTTTCATCCATGCCCAAATCTGAGCGCTTAAATTGACTCTCTCGGGCATTGGCCTTGGCGATATCCACAAGCTGTTGGTCTTCTTTGGTTCTGGCCGCCAAAATCCGCACATTCCCCCCTCGCCATTCCGTCAGCATAAGGGCTATGCTTTCAAGGGTAGACGCTACGTCTTCTTGATCTTCCTTTTGTTTAGAAGAAGAAATACCGAGGGCGGCAAGTAAGGCAGGGTTATCGCTTTGACTTTCTGCTTGCTTCGCTTGAAATCCGCTCGAATCATTGGCTACACTTTCACCTAGATTTTCATTTGGTGTTTCGCTTGGGTTTTCGTCATGTAAAATCCAAGGCAAAACAATACGAGGCGGAATGTCTTTATTAGGCCCATAAAATTGCGTAAGAAATCCGAGTAAAAGCTCCTCGGCGTCTTCTGCCACAAGCTGTGGCCAAAAGAAATTCGCTTTATCAATCATGGCACCGCCACGCACAAAAACCACGCAAAGCGCAAGGCCGTCTCCCCTAAATACAAGCCCCATGACGTCCATATTCGCACCCGAAGTCAAAACAGCGCCTTGACGTTCCACAGTTTTTTCAAGGGCTATTCTTTGATCTCGTAAGGCGGCAGCTTTTTCAAACTCCAAGTTATCAGAGGCTTCTTCCATGTTTTTGGTGATAAGCTCAATGAGATCACGAGATTTCCCCGATAAAAACATTTGCACTCGTGCCATAAGCTCACCGTAAACAACTCTATCCACTTCCCCTGAGCAGGGCGCAAGACAACGACCGATATGATAAAAAAGGCAAGGTCGTACCCTGTTTTTCATGGCTCTGTCACTGCAACGGCGCAAAGGAAAAACATGATGTATCATTTTCCATGTTTCTCTGGCCGCCATCCCCGAAGTAAAAGGACCGAAATAATGGGCACCATCCTTTTTTACTTTACGCACAATTTCTAAACGAGGATAGGGTGCATTTTTATCAATTCTAAACAAAACATAATGCTTATCATCACGCAAAACTATATTATAATGGGGGCGGTGTTTTTTTATGAGACTGGCTTCCAGTAAAAGAGCTTCTTTTTCTGTAATCGTGGTTAAAAATTCCACACTGACGGCATGACTCATCATAGCTTTTGTTTTGGCGGTGAGTTGTTCAGGTGGGCGAAAATACGACAAGACTCGCTTATTCAGCTGTCTGGCCTTGCCAATATAAATAATACGCCCCCCTTTATCTTTATAAAGGTAAACGCCGGGGGAAGTCGGTATATTTTGCGGTCTTTCCATAGTGAGTGAAGATTGGTTTGATTGTGATTTTCTTGGGAGAGGGAAACCCCATTTTTGTGACAAAAATGAGTTTTCCCCCTCCCAAACCCTCCCCCTTCCTGAAAAAACAAATTATCTTCTGTTTTACAGGAAAACAAATTATTTATTATTCGTAGGATGAATTTGTAAACATAGGGCAAATATTTATAACACACTTGTAATTCAAATTTTTTGTACAAATAAAAAGGGGAAAAAACTAGGACAAAGTCCTTAGTTTTCCCCTTTAGTTTGCCTTTATAATGCTATAAAACACTTAGCCTGCGCAGTGATTAATCGCAACAGTCACATTTGACATCAATGGGATAGTCTCCCGTAAAACAGGCAGTACAGAAGTTTTGTGGTTCTTGTACGGTGGACATAAGCCCTTCAATGGTCAAATAGTGCAAGCTGTCAAGTCCAAGTTCCTCACGAATTTCTTCGGAAGAAAGGTGAGTGGCGATGAGCTCTTGTTGAGAAGGAAAGTCAACGCCATAATGACAGGGGAATTTAACAGGAGGACTACTTACTCTAAAGTGTACTTCACTGGCGCCCAAATCACGAAGTTTTGCCACACGAGTTCTCACGGTGGTTCCACGCACAATAGAATCGTCACAGACCAAAAGACGCTTATCTTCGATGGCGGACTTCACAGGGTTAATTTTCACACGAACCCCAAATTCACGCATGCTTTGGGTAGGCTGAATGAAGGTACGTCCCACATAGTGGTTACGGATAAGAGCATGTTCGTAAGGGGCTTTGGCTTCTTGCGCCGCGCCCAATGTGGCATAAATACCGGAGTCGGGGAAAGGTACAACACAATCAACTTCTTGCGGAGCTTCTTGCACCATGCGGTGTCCCATTTTTTTACGACATTGGTAAACACTCTCACCATTGTAGATAACTGAGTCGGGGCGAGCAAAGTAAACAAGCTCAAAAACACATTGGCGTACCGGATGATTTTCCGCAAAAACAATGGATTGTAGTTTCGGATTTCCGGATTCAATCACAATCATTTCACCCGGAAGAACATCACGCACAAAGTTCGCTTCCAAAAGATCAAAGGCACAGCTTTCAGAGGCAAAAACGTAGGATTGGTTATCACTCATTCTACCAATCAGTAACGGATGGAAACCAAAAGGATCGCGAACGGCAATGAGTTTGTCGTTAGCCAAAATAAGAAGGCTGTAGCTTCCCTTGACTTGTTTACAGGCAGCAACTATTGCATCTTCAAGGCTCATGCTAGCCAAACGACGAGAAATTAAGTGTACAAAAATTTCTGTATCACAATCGCTTTGAAAAATAGCACCTTTGGCTTCAAGGTCTTTGCGAAGTTCACAGGCATTGAGGAGTTTTCCGTCATGGGCTATGGACAGTTGCAAGCCTCCACGCATACGCACAGCAAGAGGTAAGGCGCTGCGCACACCACGGTTATCGGCAGAACCATACAAGATATGCCCGATACAAAAATCCCCTTCCAAAGCATTTAAGTCTTTTTCTTCAAAGACGTCGTGCACAAGCCCGGCACCCACATATAAATGCTGTTCTTTCCCATCATAACTGGCAATGCCTGCGCATTCTTGCCCACGGTGTTGCAATGCATATAGGCCAAAGTATACTAAACGAGAAGCATCCTTGTGTCCACTGATACCAAAAATTCCGGACATAATATTTCCTTAGGTTGGAAGTAAAAATTATATAAAACCAGCAAGAATATGCTTTCAAAATAAATTCAGTTTGATATTTTGATATAGGAAACATTTTTTTGCGACAAAAATACTGATAAATCGAACCGGACTTGAGCAAAAAAAGTTTACGCTGTCCAAAAAAATGCAAAAGGAATTATTTGGAAACATATCCAAGTGTCATAAAGAAAATATACTCCAACTCAATATGCCTTGTAAAGAAAAAAAGAATTTAGGATTTTAGAGCATATCTTGTAAATACTAAGCTGATAACCTGATGGATATGCTCTAAAACCATACCTTCTTTACCATTTCTCAACTTGCTTAATGACCGCTTCTTTAGAAATGGGAATATTGCCCTCACGACTGACTTGAATCGCCGCAGCAATAGAACCTATGCTTGTTGCTTGCCAAATATTTGCCCCTGCGGCAAGCGCCAAGCTTGTGGAAATAAGAAAAGAATCCCCGGCCCCTGCACTGTCTATGGCGCCTGTGTTCAGCGCCGGCACCTGATCTGTACTGTCTGCTTGAACCAAGCTCCCGGACTCTCCAAGAGTTATTACCACATTTTTTGCCCGTGCTTTTTCCATAAGTTTATTGGCTAAAACAACCAAGCCGGACTCGAAATCTTTTACAGCAAGACGTGCTTCCCTTTCTGTGGGAGTAAGCAAAAGAGTGTCTGTAAAACGTGAAACATCACCTACTTGCGAAGAAGATTGGCTGTCGGCACTCATAATAATATTTTTTGCTTTGGCTTTAGTAATGAGTTCTTCTACAAAAAATTGTGGCAAGCAACCATAATTAAAGTCTGAAAAAATGAGCAAATCGGCGTCTTCCAGACATTCCTCTATTTTATTCAACATACTTTGTGCCAATTCGTGGCTAATGGCGTGTTGACGCAAAGAGCTTACACGCAACAAGGTCTTTCCTTTGCAACGAAAACGTTGCTTAAGGGAGGTTGGACGACTTTTGTCTGCAAAAAGGAAACTTTCCACCCCATATTCCGTAAGTTTTTCCTTGGAAAATGTCGCTGTTTCGTCTTCACCGCAAACCGAAAAAAAGCACACCTCGGCCCCTAAGCTTGCGGCGTGAGCCGCCACAATTCCGGCTCCCCCAAGAAATTTTTTGCTTTGGATAGGGCTTACCACAATAGTAGGATCTTCTTGTGACATACCAAGCGGTTCACAGTTTATATACTCATCCACAATAGTATCACCCACAATCGCAACTTTTATCGAACTAAAAGCATGGACAATTTTCAACAAATGCTCAGAAAGTATATTGTGTCGCAAACAAAATTCTTGCGGATACGCAAGTGGCAGCACATCAGGTTTGAAAAGAGACAACGCATCCGAAGGAGGAATTCCAAAAACACCCGACGTAAATAAAAGAAGACCGCCATAACTGTCTACAATTTTTTGTTCAATATTATTCCTGCCTTCGTGCTCCTTTCCTTTGATGACAAAGTCAGGTTGAAGCCCTTCTAAAAAGTCTTCAAAATCATTTATAATTTCTGCATAGTCAACAGATACCACCGCCTGAATGGCTTCAAGCCTGTCGTGGTATTGTGCTTCACTTATACTTTCATCCTTTTCCGGCAAAACTCCCACGACTAAAATATCTGAGGTTTCCTTGGCAAAGCGTAAAAGCCGTATGTGGCCGATGTGGATAATTCGAAAATACCCGGAAACAAAACTTACTCGAAGTTTAGGATTTTTCGCTCTCAATTCTTTAATTTTTTGTATCATTTCAGACATCAAAGCCTCAGTAACCAATCATGGAATTTATTTTTCTAAAACAATGCAATCCATCCAATAGTGCAAAAGCGTAGCATGACAACTTTCCGCAAAACCAAAGGTTTTCGCCCCTACGTAAAAATTTAGATTGCCCATTTGCCTCAAGGGATTATCCTCGGCAAAAGCAGAAAAGGTCACCAGCAGACAACGTTTTTCCTTGGCAATTTTGGCCGCCTCTATAATGTTTTGAGAGGACCCCGAGCTACTGATAGCCACGAGCACATCTTTGTCACGCAATAACAGCTTTAGGGGTTCTGCATAAACTTGCTCATAACAAATATCATTACCCATAGCAGTCAGGAGGGCGGTATCTGTCAGCACTCGTGTTCTGATTTCAGCATTTTTAAAAATATCTGCAGACAAATGACTTGCCATGGTGGCACTGGCGCCATTCCCCACAAAAATTATCTCGCCATGGCTTTTCCGACACGTTTCTGACAGTTTCGCCAACACGCGAAACCCTAGATTAATTTCAAGAGTTTGACCATTTTCATCCGTAACAATTGCATTTTTTAGATACGCTTCAATTTCAGCAGAATATTCTTGCCACGTTCCCTTGTATTTTTCATGCTTCACGTTTAGGCCCTATGAATATAATCGGTTGGAAGTTTTGATAAAATTTCAAAATGTCCTCTTGTAAAGGAAATGAGCTCTTCTATGCCTTGTTCTAAAGAAATTTGATCGCGCCAAGCGAGTGCTTTGTGCAATTTTGTGGAATCAAGACAGTATGCGGCGTCTTTTCCAAGACGCTCTCCTACTACTTTGACATGACTTCCAAAATCTACCCCCATTTGATCGGCAACTTGTTTCACAAGGTCTTTTATGGCAATTTGCGTATGTCCTAATGGAGAAATATGAAATATTTCAGGAGATTGAGCTTTAGACATGATAAGAGTTGTAGCTTGAACCACATCTTTTATATGAATAAAAGAACGTACACTATGGCCACCGCCATGAAGCTCTATATTTTTTCCCATAAGAAAATAAAGAATGCATCTTGGAATAATGCGATAAAGTTGTTGGCAAGGCCCGTATACATTGGCGGCTCTGGTAAAAGCCACAGGAAAACCATAGGCTTTATGATAGGCCATTAAATTCATATCGGCCGCGGCTTTAGACACGGCATATGGAGTGCTCGGTTTATAAAATAAACTTTCTTCAACCAATCCTTCGGTGGAACCATAGACTTCCGGAGTGGAAATTTGTACAAACTTTTCAAAATTATCTTGACCGCGTAAAACATCATAAAGAGCTAAAGGTGCTACGGTATTGGTGGAAAACCAGTGGGATGGATTTTGCCAGCTTTCGGCCACCATGCCTAGGGCGGCAAAATTCACAACATATTGTGGCTTATCCTTTTTGCAAGCCTCCAAAATCGTGTCCATATCACTATTCATGTCAGCATAAAGAGGAGTGAAGTTTTGAGGATAGTTTCCGTTTTTATTAAGATAGGGAAGAAATACGGCGGGATAGTCAGGAGAACGGCTTATCCCCGTAACTTGAAAACCTTCGTCGAGCGCCTGTTTTACAAAATGCGCCCCCGAAAAAGAATTACTCCCAAGAACATATACATGCTTTACCATAAAACCCCCTTAAAAATATTGAGAAAATCCCCTTTTCATGTCTTCTTGGGCAATTTGATAACTAGATAAATTGCCAATATCTCTATGATACAGAAGGTTTGGAAAACTCTGCATACGCCCCATACAGTGGGGTAACAAATCAAGACTGATATCCGATTTCAGATTAGCAGATTTTTTCAAGATGTCAATGACAGGCGGCTCCATAAAATAAACAGCTCCGTTTGCCAAATTGCCGGGAGGGTGACTGACTTTTTCATGGAATGCTAGGACCATACCCTTGTCATCAATTTCAAAAATCCCACATGTTTCGGGAGTCGGCGTGATAAAGCTCATAGCGCTCACGAGACAATTTGCCGGGCGATTCTTATGACAACTATAAAACTCTTCCATGGAAAAAAAACTTAAATTATCCGCATGGGCCACAAAAAATGTTCCCCCCAAAAGATGTTGCTCTGCCGATAATAACGTCCCACCTGTTCCCTTCAACTCTTCTTCATAAAGTAGCAGAAACTTTTCCTTATTGTCTTGGTAACGCTTTGAAGAAAAAAGAAATTCCTCCACCTTTTCTTTGAGATAAGATAGATTAATAATGATGGGATCCATATTTGCCGACAAACACTTCTCTATCCAAATATCAAGGAGCGGTCGATTCAAGATCGGCACAAGGCATTTTGGTATTGTGTCGGTTATAGGTTGTAAACGAGTGCCAAGCCCTCCTGCAAGTAATAGAGCAGGCATAGCAGGGAGCGAAGAGCGAACATCAGAACAAGCCGGGTTAGCAGGCATTTTCTCCCCCTACATAGTTTGGATCATCTTCAAACATTCCATGATCCCAGTTTGTTGGAGTTTTTCCGGAAAGTGCACGCTCATAGGCTTGAATAAGAAAATCTTGCACTTCTTCGGCTGCGGTTTTAATATTACTCAACTTATGATAATTATCTAAAATTTCCTTTGATTTTTGCTCTTTCCATTCTGGGGCATCCAAAAGATGTTGGCAAATTTCCACCGCTTCGTTTGGCGTATGAGCAATCAATCCATCTACACCCATCTTCGCATAATAAAATTTTGTTAAACTATTTGAGAACGTTTCCCCACAACCTGCCACAATGGGTTGCCCACAGGAAAAAATAGTAGCATTGGTTATCGTTCCATGACTACCTTTAAATCCTCCGATAATGCATGCAGCATTTTCAATCACACTGATAAAATGCGGGATACTTACTCGTGCCAAAAATAATACTCTATCCATAACGTGGGGCATAACATGCTTCCATCGATAATAATAGCTATGCTTCTCCTCACCATTCGCACTGAGGGCAACAAAGTATACTTGCGGATTATTTTCCAACAGTTTTTTTATTATTTCGTCATCCTCTACCATCATTCGCCTTAAGCTTTGTGGGTAGAAAATATATGAAGCACCGTTAGGTAAGCCAATAGAATGAAAATCAAAATTCACGCCATCAGTTTTTTTTATTTCCGAACACATATAAGAATTACTCATATGGGCATAGCTTTCATGTTTTTGTTTTTTGTCTTTTGTCCAAGATTTATAACTTTGTTTACTACCAAAAGTCATATAGTAATCAATATAAGGAGTTCCAAAAGACACAAATCTATCCCATATGTTAATTTGTACAGGAGCCACTCTTGAAAAAAATATAAATGAGGATGCCGGCAAACATATATTTTCAGACAAAAACACGTCCACTTTCTCTGCAACCACTTTATTCCTTAGGTCTATATAGTCACTCGAATTATAATATACTATTTTATGAAAAATCTGCTCTAAACGACTAAGGTCAGCATTTTTCAACCAAGTCATCCCGGCAAAAAATATAAGCTCAAATTTTTCAGTATCAAATTTTTCAAATAAAGAATATATGGCAGTTTCAAATTCTATAGAATTAAAACGAGTAATATTAACCCCAACTCTGATTTTCTCTTTTCTTTCCAGGTGTACCGGAAACACTTTATGTAAACCGCGTTGATTTTTCATAAGCAGACTAGAGAGAGCTCGGTAAATTTTTGAATTATCTTCACAAAGATCCAACGTAAGCCACTGCATTAAAGCGAGCTCCAAACCTCGTTGATGACTTTTAATATACAGTTTGGTTGGAATGGGGACGGCTTTTTCTTTAAGCAACTCAATAATAAACAAAGCCCGCTCTTGATAAAGATTAAAATTCTTCTTTGTGATTTCATTGCTATAATCACCTAAAAGCGCATATATCTCCACTGAATCGATAGAAGAAATCAGATTGCTAAGCATTTTTTTTTCAACATCCAAACCGGGAGCATAACTCCCGGCATCTTTTACAAAAGTAAAAGCTTGGTCGTTTGCATAGTTTGAGATAACTGGGAATAACTCCTTATAAATTTTCTTAGTTTCTTCGATCTCTCCCAAAAAATATTTACATTTTGCTAAACTGAAGTAATACGTCACAACCGAATTGACTTCATCGATATTGGCAAACACTTTCGTCGAAAAACAGTCCGAGGGGCTATCGTCAAGCAAGGGATACTGCTTACGCAACTCACTTACTTTATCCGCCTGAAAATTTTCAACATACGCATCTATCATTTTTTCTTGAAAAGGAATCGAATTCAACAGGTCGAGTATTTGTTTTCTGATTTCCAAATCCGGAGCATAACATTCCAGATTGTTAGCAAACATAATAGATTTATGACATGCATAGTCCAATATTACCGGATATAATTCTTGATAAAGTTTATTAGCTAAGTTTTGGTCACCCAAAAGATATTTAGATTTTGCCAAACTGAGGTAATACGTTATAAATAAGCTCACTTCATTCAGGCCTGAAAATTTCCGTGTATCGAAGCATACCAAAGGACTGTCATCAACCAAAGGATATTTTTCACGTAAACTTTCCACCTTATCCGTTTGAGAACTATTATTATAAAAATCGATGAGTTGCTTTTGGTATAAAACAGAGCTTGTGTACACAGGCAACATTTTAGTGATATAGATTTCTATCACAGGATACAGATGCCTTTTATCAGACGAAACCATATAATCGAACAGCATCGGATAGTAACTTTCCAGTTGCTGCACCTCGAGTGCTTTCAATAGAATATATTTTTCAAAATTATCTATATCTCTACAGACGCCTTTCTGTAATAAATCAATATAGTTCGGTAAAAAATCAGGCATAATCTGTTCTATTATTTTCTTAAAACTCATTCAACATCCTCACTTTATCAGACCAATTCATATTCTGTATTTTTCAAGCTATACCGTATTTTTTACTCAACCACCAAAAACGTTATTATTACGTTCTACCCGCCACACTTAATCAAACAACGCCCGGCCAACCCTCCGTTACGCATACGCTCAATGGCGACATTTATGTCTTCTAAGTTATATTCTTCGGTTATAAGTTTACCAAGTTCCAACTTCCCATTTTCCACAAGACGCAAATACCTTGGAATGTCTTCATGGGGTACAGTTTCTCCGCCATGAGAACCGGTAATACTTTTACCAAAATGTAAGGGCAAAGAATAAATACTTATATTATCCTCGGCTTTTGGCACACCGACACAAACAACACGCCCTTTATCATGACAAAGGGTATAACATGTATTGATAACATCGGTATTTCCTGTATTATCAATGGTTATATCAAAACCTTTTTGTTGTCCGCAATCATATATAATTTGTTTAGCTTTTTCTTTGGCATCTTCTTGACTGCCATTAATGCAGTGTGTTGCCCCCATTTGGCCTGCAAGTTCAAGGCGATTATCAAAAACATCCACAGCAACAATAGGATAAGCTCCAGCCAGTTGTGCACCCTGAATAATATTCAAACCAACGCCACCGGCTCCGTAAATAAGCACCGATTCACCGATGCGGACTTTTGCATCGTTAGAAACAACCCCAAGCCCCGTGGTTACTGCACACCCCATAAGAGGCAAATAGCGTAACATGGGTGTATGGAGGTATTCTTTATTTACTTTCGTCATGCGATTTTCAGATATAATGGAATACTCGCTAAAAGTAGTAATCCAACCTGCATTCAATTTCTTACCTTGCCACATATAGCTTGGAGGATTTGCTTCAATACCAAGACCTTTGCGCCAGTGGAGTACCACTAAATCCCCTTCTGTCACCTGTTTAACATTTGGCCCACATTCCACAACGATGGCGCATGCCTCGTGCCCTAAAAGATGTGGCAAGTAGTTGTCCACTCCTTTTTTTGCGTCGATTTCTCCGATTTGTGAACCGCAAATGCCCGTATAGAGAATTTTTACTAACACTTGACCATAATCAAGACTGTCCGGCAACTTAATTTCATCCATAATAAGGGGCGCACAAGATTTGGCAAGTATGGCAGCTTTTGTATTTTGTATTTTTAACATAATGTTCCTTAGATGCGAGAAAGAGCCAATTCTCTTGTTTCCTTACGGATTTGATTTAATTCTTCTATGGTAATACCCATAATATCGGCAATTTTTTTGCATTTTTCAGGAGTCTTAAAATTTATTCTATCCCACTCAAATGCACGCAAGAGTGTTAGTTCTTTGGCTGAAAAATGTGGAGAAGATATTTGTCCTTCGTTCCAACTTATTTCAGATTGCTTAAAGCCTTCTTTGAAATAACTTAACTCTTCGCACATGCCCCATAAACGGGTATGTCTCAGTGGAATAGCAGTAAAAATTCTAATATAATCAGCATTCAACTCTTCTGCAAAAGAACACGTTTCTCGAATTTCTTCCCATGTTTCAGTCGGGAAACCAATGATAAAGTTTGAACTGATAAAAATCCCCTTACTTTGAGCATAGGAGGCCATTTTTATGGCATGATCAAATTTTACCGGTTTTTTTATGATTTCATCCAAAATTCTACGAGATCCGGACTCTATGGCAAATCCTAAGAATTTACATCCACTTTCGGCCATCAGGTCTATAAGCTCTTCATCAAGCATAAAAACCGCCATAGCGCCGGCAGTCCAAGGAAGTTTTACTTGCTCAGCCATCATTTTAAAGAGTTTTACGGCTCTTGCTTTGTTTGTTACAATATTATCATCGTCAAGTATCAGCGACTTAACCCCATAAGTATTTTTATACCACAACATTTCCTCCACAATATTTTCGGGACTGCGTGGCCTGAATTTTCTGCCGGATATAATTTTTACCTGACAAAAACAACAATTTTGAGGACAACCGCGCGAGGTAATCAGGCGTGCACAAGGAAGCTCTATAGGCCCGCCCACCGCGGTTCTTGGCGCATTATAGGTATATTTTGGATAGTCTATCAAATCATACGCCGGAAAAGGAATGCTGTCTAAATCCGCAATCAAATCTGCACGTTCTTGAGTTGTGATATTTCCGTCATGATAAGGGGCTTGACGGGAATTATTGTCCCAAACCAACCCTTTTTGTGGAAATTCTTCACCAAACCATAAGTAGCGTAAAAATTCTTTGGTTGTATACTCCCCTTCCCCTCGAAAAACATAGTCAATATTGGGATCTTGTACAGCCTGATCGTGATTGATGGTGGTATACACTCCCCCCATGGTTATCACACAATCCGGTAGTGCTTCACGGGCGAGAGAACTCGCCAGATGTCCACTTTTTGCAAACTGATCCATCATCACGGTAATTCCTACCACATCGGGTTGATATTCTGTCAACTGCGCTTGGAATTCCTCATGGGAATAATTATAAAAATTTGCATCTACAATTTTGACATCGCAAAAATCTCTTATCATAGAAGCGAGTAAGCATAGATTATAAGGAGTGATATGCCACACAACAGATTTGTCGGCATCTTGCCATGCCAAATTTGGGATACAAAGAGCAATCTTTTTTTTAGCTGAGCTATTAAAATTCAAAATATTATCCTCGCCTTTTATTCAAAATAAATAAAGGAGTAATCTCCTGTATAACCGGTTAAATCAAACCACCATTCCCATTCTTTCGGCGTGCAAAACGCTTCACAGCTTACTTGCCAATAAAGAAGATTTGCCTTTTCCTCTTCATTGCGATAGGACTCAACACAAAGATAGGATTTACCTTTACTTACTCGCTCCATTTCCCTGAGAGCATCATGCAAATCATAGGCATGTAGGCAATGTAAGGCATTGATAGAAAAAACAAAATCAAAATAATTGTTTTCATAGGGTAACTTTGTTGCATTACCCACTTGCAAACATGGTTTTATATCGCTATGTGCATTCTCAATGGCATACTCTGAAATATCAATACCATACAATTCTACACCGTTGAGACTTTTTTGAAATTCAACAAGCTGAAAGCCTTTACCGCAACCAATATCTAAAATTTTATCACCGGCTTTTAATCCGTAGTGCTTGATCATAGCTTCAGCTACAGGAGCCCAACGCCCCTCCATATATTTATAACCACCATAACAAATACGCCTGTCGCCATCCCAATAATCATAAGCAAATTTTTTGGCAAGTGTGGCGGCCTTTGCTTTCGGATATTCTTCATCATTCACTCTTGCCAAGTAGTCTCTTGCTGTCGCTTTATGTAAAGGAGACATAAAATCTATATATCGCACGTTTTCTTCCTTATTAGCAAGTTAAGTTTTTACTGGAATCCAAAGGTTCAATCAGCATTTGGTCAAAAAATAGTTTTCGCGGTAAATGAGGCTCTTGATCCTCTAAGGCAAAACCATATTTTAAAATCGGCTCTACTCTAAAATCGGGTGATACATGAATAACACAAAGGGAGGTGTGTGGGTTATTTATAAAAGCAGGAAAATTATTTTTTAAATCATCAAAAGTCGCTACAGAGTACACGTCCAAGCCATAGGCTTTAGCAATTGCCATAAAATCATGACTCGGCACGCCGGACTCTTCCCCAACCGCGCAATATCGTTGATCAAGCCACTGTTCTTGAGTTTGCTTAATCATACTGTATCCCTTATTATCAAACACCATAATCTTTATCGGTAATTTATAATAAACTGCCGTTGCAAGCTCTTGTATCGACATTTGAATCCCGCCGTCACCTATAATACAAAAAGTAGGCACATTTGGATTTGCCAAGGCTCCTCCGATAGCCGCCGGCAGAGCATAGCCCATGGGAGTGTAATTAAAGGCACTGATTATTCTTTGCTCTGTACTTGGCTTATAATAACTCATAAACCACGCCAAAGAGCAGCCGGTATCCAAAAAAAACTGTTCTTTATTTTTGGTATAATTCGATAACTCTTGGATAACAGTTTGGGGATTAAACTCTTTTTTGACAGTCTTTATTTCATAATCACTAAAAACTTGCTTCCAAGATTCTATCGTATGATGCCAATCTTCTTTTTTATTATAAAAAGGAAAGTACTCAGATAAAGCAAAAACAAAGTCTCTAGCAGACATTTGCAAAGCATCATCTATGTTTCTTCCATACAATTTAAACTTATCCATCTCGGCTTTGTCAATGTCAACCATGACAATTTGAGCACTTCTGGCAAATGTTGTCGGTAATCCTGTGTGATGTGTATCTAAACGAGCTCCGATACTAAGAATTAAATCTGCATTTTGTACGGCAAAATTTCCAAGTCGTGAACCATGGGTACCAAACGTTCCCAAATTCAAAGGAGTTGTCGCGGGAAGTAAATCTCGAGCACCCCATGTCAGTAACACCGGCACGTTTAATTTTGTTATAAAATCCGATAATTCTTGAGTCGAAAAACTTCCCCTTGCCCCTGACCCCAAAATAAGAATCGGCCTTTGCGCTTTTTCAATACGTTCTTTAAGAGAAGATAGATTTTGAAACACCTCAGGCTCAGAATTTTCAGCCGAAAAAAAAGAAGGTAGGACTGTAGGATCACCAATATCTTCTCTTTGTAAATTATCGGGAATATCAATAAGAACAGGTCCCTTACGCCCCGATGTAGCAATAAAAACCGCTTTTTCAAGTTCATAACGGATCTTGTGCTTATCTTGAAGGAGGGAGGCATATTTTGTGGCTGACTTAAAAATGCTGACTGTATCTGCTTCTTGAAAACCAAGCTGTCGCACCGCTAAATCTTTTTTCATCCTATGGGTTGAAACTTGCCCTGTAATAAGAAGCAGTGGAACAGAGTCAGTAAAAGCACAAAGAGCACCGGTCAGCATATTGGTAGCTCCCGGACCACTTGTGCCACAAGCAACGCCCAAGCCAAGAATACGAGCCGAGGCGTCTGCCATCATCACCGCACCTTGCTCATGCTGAGCGCAAATATAGTCAAGTTTATTATTTTTATCTATGGAATCGATAAGGTGTAAGTTGGCACCGCCGGTTACAACAAACACCCTTTCGACGTGTAATTCTGATAAAAACTGTGCCACATAATCCGACAATTTCATTTTAGACCCTTTTTATTCGCCCCAATTCATCGCACTTTTAGAAGAAATGAATAAAGACCCTTCTCTGTGTCCGCAAGGAATATCTTCGACTCGAGTAACTTTTTCCCAACCAGTTTTTTGAGCAAATAAATTAACATCAATGCTTTGAAAATGCTCAAAAATCCTTTGCGCATTATTTTTGTTTTCCACCTCGACAAAAGCATCAGTATTTGCCCACATTTGCTTCGTTGTATAACAAAGAACTTCCGGCTCATGGCCTTCAATATCCATTTTTATCAAATCAGTGGAGGCGATATCATCCAAAACGTTAATAACCGGAACATCAAAGTAGTCAAGCTCACCGTAAGGACTGGCTTTTGATCCGGCAATATGACTTCCGGTTGTATTCCCTTTTACTCTACAGAATTGAACTTGGCCATCTTTATGAGATACAGCCACATTTTTTATATTCGCCACGCCAAGCAAACCGTTTACATCCAAGTTCCTTTTGAGTTGTTGTTCATGAATAGGGTCAGGTTCAAAACTCGTTACCTCAAAACCATTTTTAAGCGCAATTATGGTATGCAAGCCAATATTGGCTCCCATATCGAGCATTTTTTTATAATTATGCTTATTTTTGGCATAATAATTAAAAAGAATAAGCTCATCAAGACCAAAAAGGTGATGTGAGTTGATATTTCCCATGGAAAAATAGGGAAACACCAATGTTCCAAAAGACCCAAACTCACAAGGCTCTTGTTTTTCTTTAGGAAAGAATGCTTCAACCTCTTTATGCAGTTCATTTTTTAAAGTATGATAAATAGCTGATTCGCAGTTCAAAAGTTTAATGAGACAGCCAGGCGCATCCAAAATCTCATTGATCAGTTTTGAGTGGTTCTTTTTTTCCATATAACAGTACCCGATTTATTTATATTTTTTCTTTTCCCCAAGAGTTTCCAAAACGACGAAGCTTATACATATTATCATCTTGCATTAAAGCTTCGATCAGTTTTTCGCTACCCCACATATCATTTTCTATACTGAAATTTCTACCACTGACTGCGCATTTTTCTTGTAATAAAATCCAGTTACAAAAATCAATAACTCTTTCCATCGGAATAAAATTGTCATCTTTAATTCTTTCACGTACCCTAAAATAATTATGCCCTGCTGATTTTTCATCGGCTTGCAATGTTTCCTCATGGATTTTTGTTTTCACCCAGCCCGGTCCGACGATGCTTATGCGTAAATCTTCCAATTCTGCATCCAAAAGCTCACACATTTTGATACAAGCAATTTTTGATATCGTGTATGCGCTATAATACGGAACAGCGTTATTGACTCCACCGCCAGCAAAAAAGAGCACACTTACTCCTTTGGGGGCGGTTAAATTGCGCATTGGCAGTAATTTATGTAATAAGGCAAACTGGTTCAGAAAATTGATATGAACCGACTCCAGCCAAGCTTGCATATTACAATCTTCAAACAAACCTATAGGAAGTTGTGTTCCCGGAGCAAATACAACCACATCCCAATCCCGACAAGGCTTTTTTAGTTCTTCTGCAACACGCTCTATATTCTCAATGTCTGCAAAGTCACAATGAAACAATTCAATTCCTTGCACTCGCAAAGTGTTTGCTTGTTCTGATTCGCTTCGAAATGTTCCGTAAACTTCATATCCCCTGTCCCGCCAATCACGACAAAGAGCATAACCAATATCACTGGTGGCAGAAATAATAAGCACTTTCATATGTTACCTCTAAAATCAAACAGTAGAAAAGCATAACGTCTAAAAAGGACCTGTAAAGCTTAAGTCAGGAACATCATGCCGAACAGAACTTTTCTCCGGTAAAATAATTTCCTCGTCTTTGCCAAGCATCATCCACGCTTTTTTTACAATATCAAAATGATGGGTATAAAAATCTTGGCTTAAACCATGAGATACAGGCAAAGGATGATCCGGCCACGTCAAACGTGATGGGGCAACTTTTAAAGCATGGAAAGCCTTTTCAGCAACAAGTGCCAAAATTTCGGCAGACACCCCACACATCGCCCAATCATCATCGACCATAAGTAAGCGTCCGGTTTTACTTACAGATTTCAACAAAGTTTCTTCGTCTAAGGGACGTAAACTTCTTAAATCCACAACCTCAGCAGACACACCGTTTGTATGCAAAATTTGTGCCGCACGCAAACATTCGTACGTTGTATGGCCAACCCCTACTAAGGTGATTTCGTTTCCTTCATTGGCAATCTTGGCTTTTCCGAGAGGAAGTGTGTAATAGTCTGACGGAACATTGTCCTTTAAATTATGTAACCAACGATGTTCAAAGAATATCACCGGGTTATTGTCTTCAATGGCAGAAGCAAGCAAACCTTTGGCATCATAAGCCGAAAAAGGCATTACCACTTTCAACCCCGGAATATGCGCAAACCATGAATAAAGACTTTGGGAGTGTTGTGCTCCTTGCCCCCAACCGCGTCCGACTATCATACGAATTACTAAAGGAACAGATTTTGAACCATTAAAAACATAATGCCACTTGGCGGCCTGATTCACAATTTGCTCCATGGAAAGAAGCGCAAAATCAACTCGTTGATGGGTGAGAATCGGACGCATACCAAGGAGCGCAGAACCGATGGCAATCCCTGTCATTCCATTTTCTGCCGCAGGCATATCCATAACACGTTCTTCACCGAATTTTTCTTGTAAGCCGAGTGTTGTACCAAAAACACCTCCGGGGTCGGGCACGCCAAGCCCCATGATATACACGGAACTGTCTTTTTCCATACACTGCTCTGTTGCTTCCAACACTGCCTTTGCAAAGCTCAATTCTCTCATCACAACCTCATATATTGTAGCTTGATACGTCCCATCGACATTTTCATGGCAATCAATAAGTGTTCAATTATATGCTTATATTGAATATACCATGTCTTTCATTTTTTGTTGAGGAAAAGGTGCCGTTTTGGCTTCTTTAAAAGCTTTAAGAATGCTTTGCTTCTCGTCATGATAAATTTCATCAAGGATTGATTTTTCAATATTTAGCGCACAAAGCTCTTTTTCTGCGACAACCAAAGGATCTTTCAATTTCCATTTTTCAAGTTCTTCCAAGGAACGACAAGGTAAATGGTGATCATCGTTGGGGCCGCAATGTTCCATATATCTATAGGTTTCAAACTCTAAAAAAATAGGTTCGCCATTTTCTCTGGCCATGGTGACCGCTTTTTGACATAGTTCATTGACGGCAAACACATTTGTACCGTCACAGCTCATAATCTGTACCCCTTGAGCTTGAACCATTTCATGAATTTTCAAATGCTTCGGACGACGTTCTTCATAGGGAGTATTAACAGAAAAAGTATTATTTTCACACACATACACTATAGGCAATTTTTTCAAAACTGCAAATTGCAAACTTTCATAAAACACCCCTTCTTCTGTGGCGGCCTCACCAAAAACAACCATACTGACACAGTTGTTTTTTTTCATTTTATGGGCAAGTGCAGCTCCGGTAGCTATTGCCAACGAACTTCCCACAATGGGAATTCCTCCCAAAAAGTTGTTTTCAACATCCATAAGATGCATTGAACCGCCACGCCCATTACAACAACCACCGGCTTTTCCATACAGTTCGAGAATCATCGCCTCTACACTTGCACCTGAGGCGATATAGGGACCATGTGAACGGTGTGTTCCCAGCAAGGTATCCTCTTTTTTAAGCGCATGCACAGCCCCCACAGAAACAGCTTCCTGTCCAAGACAAAGATGCACAGGACAACGCATTTCTTGTTCGGCGTAGTTTTTTGCAATATATTCTTCTACCAAACGAAGACGCACAAGCTTGGTGAATAGATTCAGTTTGTTTTGCATACATACCTATATAAAATTATCGTGTGCTAAAGGGTGCTTTAAACGGTGGAGATATTCATTGATAAAATTCATCCGACAAGTGACATGACATTCTTTGATATCAAGATTATGAGCACACCAGTTCAATTTTTGCTTTCTGGCGTCCCCTGTCCAAATATTTTGAAAATCTTGTTTATAAAGGTTTCCGTATAAAAATTCCTGTTCTTGAAGATGCCTTAAACATCCCCAAACATTGGCTTCGCTATCCACATACGCCCAAAAAGGCAAGGCATTGCATGTGTCATATGAACTTTGTTTATTATCCCATCGATTCATGGTTTCACTGCGAAAAACAACTTTAAAGTGCTCGGTCTGAACTTTTTTCAAGTCTTCTTGTAAGACATCACAGTTTTGATAGTTGATTTGTCGCCCTTCTTTCAAACTTTTAGGACTTTGCGTATAAGGCTTTATCACCAAATAATCCGCACCCAAATCTCTTAAACGTTTTGCATGCTCCACCAAATTTTCTTGGCTTTCCGGAAGAAGGATACATTGAAATCCCAGAGTGCATGCATATTTTTCCTTATTCCTGAGATTAATCGCGCCTTCCATATTCTTCAAAACGAGGGTATAGTCTTTTTCATCTGTACCGTGAATTTGAGCATAGCTTTTGGCATCGGTGGCATTACAGCTCACTTTTATCCAAGAAGTTATGGGTAACAGCTCTTCATATTTTTCTTTGGTAAGAAGTACGGCGTTGGTGGTGAAGGAAATGTCAATTCCGGCATCTTTGGTGGCTTTACTTATGGCGCAAATATCTTTATGCAAAAGTGGTTCACCCTCACCGGCAAACATAATGGCTTTTACCCCAAGTTTGGCGCACTCTTTAATGCGCTCCGTAATCATGTTTGTTTCTAAAAACTTAGAACGATAGCCCATAAAATCCATGGTGCAAAAGGAACAACGATGATTACAGGCACCACAAGGAGAAAACTCCATATATAGGGGATAGATTATTTCACCATCAAGCCAATCTGCAACCCTTTTTGGGTGTAAATTCAGTTTATGGGAATCGATTCCATAACTCTCAACAGTATTTTTTGCCAAAGTCTGCCCCTTTTGTGTAGTGTGCTCTTTTAAACATAATCTCTTCAACGTGCCGAACCCAAAAAACATCCATCATAATAACAGGTAAAACTTTCTATATACAAAAACTCTATTGTGACGATAACTGTTTTTTCACCGACACGAACATTCCTGTCTAAAGGTCATCATTTCAGATGCAAAGACTACAACATTGCATATTTCAAGTCAAGAGCGGGCATTTTGTAAAGGTTATCGTTTGATTAGTCTAAGCGGAACAATACCTTTACACTTTCGAATTAATGCTTATTTTTTTAATATGCGCCCCAAAAAGAAAAAACACAAAAAAACTCATGCAAATTGATAGATTTTTTTATTTTTAAACACTTTTAAACGAAATCAAAAATATAAAATTACCTAGGATTTTAGGCTTTATTTTTTTTGGGTTTAATGATACGTTCAATGCATAAATTTTCTAGTGGAGTATATCATGAAAACTTCTTTGGTTATAATGGGTGCGGCCGGCCGTATGGGCTCAACCTTGGTGCGTTTGACATTACAAGCGGAGGATTTGAAACTCCATGCCGTGGTTGAACCTCATCAAGAAAATCTCCCCCCCTTGCCCGCCGATTGTCTCGTGGCAAAAAGCCTCGACGAAATAGCCGAAAAATGCCAAGGATGTGTCATTATTGACTTCACTGCTCC
Source organism: uncultured Mailhella sp. (assembly GCA_964369875.1). Lineage (GTDB taxonomy): Bacteria > Desulfobacterota > Desulfovibrionia > Desulfovibrionales > Desulfovibrionaceae > Taurinivorans. The sequence continues at coordinate 2,463 of CAYJHY010000010.1, read as the reverse complement.
CCATGTCAGCATGAATATCGCAAAGCTTGCCGCCAAACATAAAATGGCGCATGTTATCGGAACCACAGGCATAAACGCCGAAGAAAAAGACGAACTTTGCACGCTTGCCAAAGAAACCCCCATTTTGCTTTCCCCAAATATGAGCGTCGGGGTTAATGTTTTGCTTGATATTTTACCAAAACTCACCGCCATGCTCGGTGATGAGTACGACACGGATTTAATGGAAATCCATCACAACTTGAAAAAAGACTCCCCAAGCGGAACCGCCTTGCGCCTAGCCGAAGCGGTTGCCGAAGGGAAAAACAAAAACTTGGCCGATGTGGCTTGTTATCATCGAGAAGGTCTTATCGGAGAACGCCCAAAGGATGAAATCGGCATCCAAACCCTTAGAGGGGGCGATGTTGTGGGCGTACATACAATTTATTATATGGGTGCGGGTGAACGCATTGAAGTTACCCATCATGCCCATTCAAGGGAAAACTTTGCGGCGGGCGCACTCAGAGCCGCACGCTGGATACAAGGCCAAAGCGCAGGAGAGCTCTATTCCATGCGTAATGTGTTGGCCGAAAAGAATTAGTCACAAAAATAATTGTAAAATAATTTCATATAACTTTTGAACACACTTTGAGAATACCATGCAAATAGCTATCTTACAACATAATCCACACTTAGGAAACCATAGCGCCAACGCCAAAAGCCTTACGACCGTTGCAAAATTCCTCGGTCTTGGCGATGACGGTCTTTGCCTTACTTCAGCCTTTGCCCTCAGCGGTAACCCTTGGCCAAGTATTGCCGAAGTCGGTGGATTTTTCAAACGGTTGCAAGAGGCACAAAAGGAATTAGAGGGAAGTCCCGTACGTTTTCTTTTGCAAACTCAAAGTGAAGACCTTCCCTATTGGCTTATCGCCCAAGGAAAAGAACAAGAAAAAACTTCCTCTTCCTGTTTGACTTTTGAAAACATCAGTGTATTTGCTCCCTTCGGTGCAAGTGCTTACACAGCGCAAAACATAAAAACAGAAGAGATTCCAAGAGAAGCACATCTAATTTATCTAAGTTGTGCCGATAGATTTTGCGACGGGTTCGATCCGCAAGTCCCCCTTACAGAACTTGCCAAAAAAACAGGCCTCCCCCTTGTCTATGTCAATACTTGCGGTGCCGCCGACAGTATTGTTTTTGGCGGACAAAGCATGCTTATTTCCGCCGAAGGGGAAGTGCTTGCAAAACTCGAAGCCTTCCAAGAAGATGTTTATGTATTTGAGTTTGATGGTAAAAACATCAATGCCCCCGAACATTACCTCCCTTCCGTCAATGAGGACGGTAAACTTTTTCAAGCCGCTTGTCTTTCCATCAAAGACTACGCAAAAAAATGCGGCATAAAAAAAGCTGTGATCGGCATGAGCGGTGGAATGGATTCCGCCCTCATCGCTTGTCTTGCTTGCGAAGCTTTGGGCGCCGAAAATGTGCTTGGTATTATGATGCCCTCAAAGTATAGCAGCGATCACAGTGTAAAAGACGCCACATCCCTTATGCGTAACCTCGGCATGCAATACGAAAGTATTTCCATTTCCGAGATTACCCAAAGTTTTGAAAATACCCTACAAGGATTTTTTGACAGCCTCGAACCTCTTGCCAATCCCGAAACGGACACCACCCCCGAAAATATTCAAGCTCGCACCCGTGGGAACTTGCTGATGGCTATTGCCAATCGTACAGGAAGCATGGTTATCGGCACAGGCAACAAATCCGAAGCGGCTATGGGCTATTGCACCCTTTACGGTGATACCGTGGGCGCCCTCGAACCCATCAGCGACATTTATAAAACCAGAGTTTACGCCCTTGCCAAGTGGTATAATGATTTCAGGCAAGAGGGCGTTATCCCACAAAACATTCTTACCAAGGCGCCAAGTGCCGAACTTCGTCCCGATCAAAAGGACGAAGACAGCCTTCCGCCCTATCCTGTTCTCGATGCGGTTTTACATATGATTTTGGAACAAGGCCAAGACCCCAATGAAGTTTCTCATACGGACCTTTCCTCTGAGGATAAGAAAGTCATTCTTTCACGTTTGGCCATCAGCGAATTTAAGCGTCAACAGTCGCCCTTTGTGGTACGCCTTACATCATGCGCTTTTGGTTCTGAATGGGTCCCCCCCATTTGCGCCAAAACTTTCTAGTGTATATTTCTAAATGATTCTTTTGCATTTACGGTAAAAAATTATTTTTCCTTGCAAAACACAAATTAATTTAGCAACACACTCTAAGCTTGCTTCCTTTTAACCGCAGGAAATATTATGACTACTACTATGACAGCTCCCACAGCTGACCTTAATGCTCATTCTACGGATTGCGCTCCACCTCTTTGCGAAACACCCAAAAAGCCCCATCCGTGGAGCATACATTATTATAAAAACCCCCCGGAAGAAGCAAAATTTAAGAGCATGTTTTTACAAGAAATCTTAGATGCTG
>CAYJHY010000009.1:0-26635 GCA_964369875.1 uncultured Mailhella sp. | reverse complement strand
CAAAGTCTGAAAATGTATGGGACAGTTCCATGGTGAAAGAAGACGTATAGTAGGGGCTTTGTTTATGATTTATTGTAAATCATAGGCCATAGGTTAAAAATCATTGTCTGTTTTAAAAGGCAAACTAAAGGGGAAAACCAAGGACTTTGTCCTAGGTTTTCCCCTTTAGAATTCCCCTTTCCTTACCTATTAGCGTTCGCCGTTTGCTTCCCTTTCGGTCAGCTTAAGGGCGAACTTGTTGGTTCGTGTTTTTTCTTACTAAATCATGAATCCTTACTTTGCCTTTTCGCCTCTTGTTCGTACCTCACTTCGGGGCTCACTTTAAGCAATTGCGTATTTGTTCTTTCATTTCAGGCTTGCGCCTTCGAGTGTTTGCAATGATGAATATTTTTTCTTCGTATATTGTTTTTGAACGAAATTTGTTTTTTTAGAGCTGAAGAGAAAAGGCCTCGATTATTTTAATTTAATAAGCTGAAAATCGGTGATGTTTTCCAAACTGTCTTCTATATTTTCTTTGAGTAAATAAAGGCCAAAGCTTTCCCCCGCACGTTTACTGCAAATAACTGCGGTGTTGTCGGAAAGTTCACCGTTTGCCAAGCGTTTTGCTCCAAGAGCAGTATCTTCAATGGGCATGGCCTGCATTTGTGGATACAAGGAGGCTAAAGTTTGCTTTGTCTGCGCAAGGGCTTGGGGATGGGAAACCACCGTCGTCACTTCATCAAGATTAATCTCTTTGTTTTTCACAAATAAACAGTGGTGGATATGCATGCTGTGCTTTTCCACACATTCGACGGCAACTCCTTGTAAAGCATCTTGTGTTTCGGCGACAATGCCCCCGATTGCATTATGGGTTGCCACAACCCCATATTGAGCGTGACCTGACTTTAACGCTTCTATCACCTTATCCGAACTGATAAGAGGAAGAAATTCTACATTTTGTAGATTGAATTTTTTGGCAAGTTTTTTGGTGGCCTCTTCACTGTTACTGCCTTCTATTCCTTGATACGCAATATTCACTTCTACTTTCCTTGATAGTTTGTAACGAAAATTTTTAAAGACAATTCAAAAGTATTAAGTTTGAGAATTCTATTTGGTGAATGTACACGTATTATTGGGAAAATGCAAATATTGAAAAGTTACACCATTATTGAATCACGACACTCCAATTTGTTATTTCTTGGGAGGGGAAAAACCTTTTTTGTGAACAAAAAAGCGTTTTTTTTCTCCCAAACCCTCCCTTTTTCCAAAAATAACTTTAATGGGAGATGCTAAATTCAAAAAAATATGTTTTTTATTATATCAAACTTTGTGGTTACATTTACCCAACAATTCTGAGGAGTGGAGAAGTCTCGACGTGACAATCCACACCACCATGAATACTTTATTAGTCGATAGTGAAGAATATTTTTTACTGTCGGCCGTGTAGGTGCGGTCTAAGTTTGGTTTGCCACTATTCCTTAGCACTTAACCATTCACGCTCTATTTTTGCTAGATGTCACAATGTTCCGCTCGGTAAGGAGAGTTGTTTATCTTTCCCCTTTCAACTCCACTTCTTTTTCAAAAAAACTTTAATACTAAGCGCAGTTCTATAATTCATAACTACCTTTAAGGTGTGTAAGAATTTCTTAGAGTTATGTAACGAATAGTTTCTTTACATCTTTTTTTTTCTGTACTTTTTATGGAATCAAGTCTATTATTCTGCAGTTCACTATATAAATAACAATAGTTGAATCAATACCAAAGGTGGTTAGGGTGGTTTAACATCTATCACCAACAAACAATATAGGTGAAATATGCAAACTCTTTTTGTGACAGGTGGAGCGGGATTTATCGGATCTGCCTTTGTACTTATGGCTGTAAAACAAGGTTACAGAGTTATCAACTTGGACAAATTGACCTATTCCGGCAATCTTGACAACGTGGCAAGCCTTGAAGGCAACGATAAACACATTTTTGTACATGGTGATATTGGCGATGAAGCCTGTGTGGAAAATATTTTCACTACCTATAAACCTTGTGCTGTTGTGAACTTTGCCGCTGAAAGCCATGTGGACAGATCCATTATCGATCCTGACGTGTTTGTTAAAACCAATGTGCTTGGCACTTCCGTGTTATTGAGGGTATGCAAGGCTTGGTGGAATGAACTTGAAGAAGCAGACAAAAAAGATTTTCGCTTTTTACATGTTTCCACCGATGAAGTTTTCGGAACCTTGCAAGAAGGGGACGACGCTTTTACGGAAAAAACACCTTTTGCGCCCAATAGTCCTTATTCTGCCAGCAAAGCGGCCGCCGATCATTTTGTACGTGCCTATTTTGAAACCTATGGTTTACCGACCCTTATCACCAACTGTTCCAATAACTATGGGCCACGCCAATTTCCAGAAAAACTTATTCCTTTGATGATTTTAAACGCTTTGGCAGGTAAAAAATTACCCATTTATGGACAAGGTAACAATATCAGGGATTGGCTCCATGTTGAAGATCACTGCGAAGCTATTTTGTCCGTTTTACAAAAGGGCAGAGTCGGTGAAAGCTATGTCGTGGGCGGAAACTCCGAAAAAACCAATATGGAAGTGGTGCGTACCATTTGTGTTTTGCTTGATGAAATCCGTCCAAAGGCCGAAGGGAAATATTTTGAGCAAGTGGAATTTGTGGCCGACAGGTTGGGGCATGATTTCCGCTACGCCATTGATTTTAGCAAAATTCAGCAAGAGCTTGGGTTTAAACCAAAGCATAGCTTTGAAGACGGCATAAAAGAAACCGTACTTTGGTTCTTGGAAAATACGGCTTGGGTGGAAAATGTTCAAAGTGGTGAATATCGTAAGTGGATTGAAAAAAACTATTCATCCAGAGAAAACCAACGCTAAGAATTAAAAGGAGCACCTATGGAAAGAGTCGGAATTATTTTGGCAGGCGGATCCGGTACACGTCTTTATCCCATGACCAAGAGCGTAAGCAAACAGCTAATGCCCATTTATGATAAGCCCATGATTTATTATCCTTTAGCGACGCTAATGCTGGCTAAAATCAAAGAAGTTGTGATTATTTCCACCCCCGAACATATAGGGCTTTACGAAGAACTTCTTGGTGACGGCTCACAATTTGGCTGTACCTTTCATTATGTGGTGCAAGCTCGTCCCGAGGGACTGGCACAAGCCTTTTTGCTTGCTGAGCCTTTTATAAAAGGCAAGAAAACTTGCTTGATACTGGGCGATAATATTTTCTTTGGTCACGGTCTTACGGATAAGTTGGAAGCCGCCATGGAAAAAGAAGATGGTGCCACCGTTTTCGGTTATCATGTCAGCGATCCAGAACGTTATGGGGTTGTGGAATTTGATGAGGCGTTTAACGCAGTCAGTATCGAAGAAAAACCTGAAAATCCACGCTCAAATTTTGCTGTGACAGGTCTTTATTTTTATGATGAAGAAGTTCTTGAGATTGCCAAGGCTGTAAAACCGTCACCACGTGGCGAGCTTGAAATAACCGATGTCAATAACGTCTATTTAGAGAAAAAAGCGTTGACCGTGGAACTTTTGGGGCGTGGTATCGCTTGGCTTGACACCGGTACCCATGAATCTTTACTCGAAGCCTCTTCTTTTGTGCATGCTGTGGAAAAAAGACAAGGACTTAAGGTTGCTTGTCTTGAGGAAATTGCTTGGAGAAATGGCTATATAAATGATGAAGAAGTCTTACGCCTTGCCAAGCCCATGGAAAAAAATGCGTATGGTCAATATCTTATAGAGCTTATTCAGGCAGGAAAATCGGTATGGATGTAAAAGAAGTAGGGATAGACGGGGTTTTGCTTATCAGCCCTAAGGTCTTTGGGGATCATCGCGGCTGTTTTGTGGAAACATGGAACGAAAAACGCTATCAAGAGGCAGGGATTGACTTGCCCTTTGTGCAAGATAATTTTTCCTTATCATCCTATGGGGTGTTGCGAGGCCTACACTTTCAAAGAAAACATCCTCAAGGGAAATTGGTTTCTGTTTCTTTAGGATCGGTTTTTGATGTGGTGGTAGACATCAGAAAAGGTTCCCAAACCTTTGGTAAATGGTTTGGGGTGGAGCTGAATGCCGAAAGCCGACAACAGCTTTGGGTTCCCCCGGGACTTGCTCATGGCTTTGTGGTGACCAGTGAAATCGCCCATTTTCAATATAAATGTACAGATTTTTATTACCCTGAGTACGAAGGCTCTATCCTTTATAATGATGCCGAAATTGGGATTGAATGGCCTGTCGAGGCTGCAACGGTTTCGGAAAAAGATAAAAGCGGTATGACCTTTGCGCAGTACAAAGGACAGGCGTGATTTTTGTGGTGATTGTTTTTGATTTTTGATATTTTAGAGTGTTAGAATTAATGAAAAGTGCTTGGGTTAGAGATTGTTTCTTTGTGTATCGATGAGCTACAGCGACTCTCTGGTCATTTTTATGTGTGGACTGTTAATAAATATAAAAATACAGATTGTTTAAAACATTAGTTTCGCCATCTATACATTTAGGTTGATTCATAAAAATTTTTTTACTTCGGTTTGTTTACATACTGGGTTTGAAAGTTTTAAATAATGTTAGTGATTCGGTGAAAACAATTGTTGCAGGCCTGAACTTTTTACAAAACGCTTATAACAGGCTTTAATATTACACAGAATTTTTTATAATGCTTGCACTTGATGAGTAGTTGGTATACTCTTCTCTGTAAGACGCTTTGTAGATATTTGAGGGTTGAAAATGAAATTCTTTAAAAAAGAAAACAAAAATAATGCAATGAAATATAAACTATTTAACCTGACAATATTGAAAGTTAGCAAGCATCCTTATAAAAAAGAGTACCGAGTGTTTGACATTCCTATTTATAAAAAAGAAGTTCAGACTCAAAAACTAAGGTACCGTTTTTGTGGTATATCTGTCCTTAAAAAAGTAATAAAAGGGGATAGAGAGAAAGTATATTTGTTGGGAGTTCAAATAAAAACCAAGAAAACAGTCTACGGAACTTTTTTTACCCCTCAAGGTGAGATAAAGAACAATATTAGTGTATCAGCTTTTTTAAATATACCCGCCGAGATTACGTTTAATGTAAGTGAACAACCTCTTGTTTCAATTATTATACCTGTGTATGAACAAGATGATTATACAAAAATGTGTCTTAACTCTATCTTTGAATTAGATGATGATGTCTCTTACGAGGTTATTGTGGCAAATGATAACCCTGATAGCTCGTTAGAAGCTATTAGAGAATTTGCTAAAAATATTACAATTATTAATAATAAAGAAAATTTACGGTTTTTATTGAACTGTAATAATGCAGCCAAAGATGCTAAGGGAAAATATATACTGTTTTTGAATAATGATACACAAGTTCAAAATGGTTGGTTGTCTTCGTTGGTTGAATTGATAGAACGTGATGAAACAATAGGTATGGTTGGCTCTAAACTCGTGTACCCTGATGGCAGACTACAAGAAGCCGGTGGGATTCTTTGGAAGGATGGGAGTGCATGGAATTATGGTAATGGGCAAAATCCAAATTTTTCTGAGTTTAATTACGTAAAAGAAGTGGATTATATTTCCGGTGCTTCCATAATGCTTTCCAAGAAACTGTGGGATGAAATTGGTGGTTTTGATACACAATTTGTACCTGCGTATTGTGAGGATAGTGATTTAGCGTTTGAAATTCGCAAAAGAGGCTATAAGGTTATGTATCAACCGAAATCTGTAGTCGTGCATTATGAAGGGATTTCACACGGTACTGACACTTCAAGCGGACAAAAATCGTATCAAGTAGTTAACTGTAAAAAATTCTATGAAAAGTGGAAAGACGCCTTAGCCGAGCATTTTTCAAGTGGTGAAAATGTGTTTTTGGCGAAAGATAGGTCGCGAAACAAAAAAACAGTGCTTGTGATAGATCACTATATACCGCAATTTGATAAAGATGCAGGCAGTCGCACCATTGATCATTATCTTGATATGTTCATTAGCTTAGGTTACAACGTCAAATTTTTGGGAGATAATTTTTATTATGACCCGGACTATGCGCCTCGTTTAGAACAAAAGGGCATTGAGTTATTATGTGGCGAATACTATTTCAAAAATTGGAAGGAGTGGTTACAGCAAAACGGTATGAGCATAGATATTGTTTTTACGAATCGACCGCATATAAGTGTAAAGTACGTTTCAAAAGTAAGGGAAAGTTCAAATGCAAAGATTATCTACTATGGACATGACTTACATTACTTAAGAATGATGCGCGAAGCAGAGATTACTGGTGATGAAAACAAGGAAGAAATCGCAAAAATGCGTGAACTTGAATATAGTGTTATAAATCAAGTCGATTGCGTTTATTATCCTTCAAGTATAGAGATAGAGGAAGTTGTTGCCAGTGCCCCTAAAGTCTGTGCACGTGCAATTCCCGCATATTTATATAATGCGTCAACACCGATTAATTTTGATTTTGCAAACAGATGTGGATTAATGTTTGTTGGCGGCTTTAGGCATATCCCAAATGTAGACGCTATACAATGGTTTGCAGAAAAAATTGTACCCTTACTTTTGCAAGAAATTCCGGAAATAGAAATTTATATACTGGGATCACATGCTCCTGAAGAAATCAAAAATCTGGCGAGTGAAAATATTAGAATTGTTGGTTTTGTAAGTGATGAAGAATTGCAGAATTACTATAAAAAATGTAGACTTTCTATTGTACCTCTCAGGTATGGTGCCGGTATAAAAGGGAAAGTTATAGAGGCAATGTATAATGGTTTGCCGGTTATAACAACTCCGACCGGAGCAGAAGGTATTAATGCTGAAAATGTTTTGACAATATGTGATGATGAAAAAAGCTTTGCACAGTCAATTGTGAAAATGTATAACTCAGAAACAGACTTAATTGCAAAATCAAAGCTGGGGATTGATTTTGTGAATAAATATTTTACATTCGATAATGCCCAGTCAGTAATTTTACAAGATTTTGAAAATCTTTCCCTTCCTGTTAATGAGAACGAGAATGATGATTCAGATTGGACGGTCTGCCCTATTTGTGATGCAACAGCTAAACTTTTTTCTGTCAAAGAAAGTAAAAATAATTCTTACAAATATTTTGAATGTTTATCTTGTGAAAGTATTTTTATTGATAATGATTGTATAAAAAATATTGATAGTGGAAAAGGAGTAATAGAGTATGACCAAGGCTATTGGGAATTAGAAAATATAAGTGCAAATGATCGCTGTAATGGAAGTAGCATAGCTAGAGTTGCAGAAGCAATGTGTTACGCCAGAATACCGGTAAAAAAGTTTTTGGATATCGGAAGTGGTACTGGGTTATTGCTGGACTTACTGGCGAAGTATTTGCCATGTAATTCAGATATATTTTATGCATATGAAAAATTTCCTCCTGAAACTGCAAGAACAAAAAGCAAAAACTATTTTTCAGATTTTGACTTATTACGAGAAGCTTTACAGGGTGAAAAGTTTGACTGTGGTATTTGTATTGAGGTTGTGGAACATTTAACACCTAAAATGCTAAAAAATCTTTTTAGGGAAGTGGCAAACATGTCTAATGAAGGTGCTTTGTACTTAATCAACTCAGGATTTGTTAATTATACAAAATTTGAAAATGAAAACTATCTAGATCCTTTTACGTGTGGTCACATTGTTTCATACTCAGCAAGTAGTTTAAGACTTCTTCTCTCAGATCTTGGATTTACAGTTACTGAAGTGCCCGGTAAAACATGGCTAATTGCTGTAGAGTATAAGGCTCAACCTACAAGTGAAGAGTTGTCAAGTCGAATTTGGAAAATCTTACCTGAAAATAAAGCAATATTGAACGATGCAGAGATGGGCAGTGTTATGCAGATTTTAGGACTTGAGAGTTGTAGAGCCTACCTTAACTAACAAAAAGCAAAAAAGTAATAGTTATGATAATAAGAGCAAAAGCACCATTGCGACTCGGATTAGCTGGTGGTGGTACAGATATTTCAGCTTACGCCTCACAATTTGGTGGGGCGATACTAAACGCAACTATATCGATGTATTCGCACGTTTCTGTTGAGCCTCTAAAAGATAGTGATAAAATAGAACTTTACTCACCTGACAGAGAGCTCAGTACTTCAATCCCGATCGAAGAGCAGCTGCCTATTCTGACAGACTTTCCTCTTCATTGTGGTGTATATAACCGCCTTGTACGTGATTTTGATATTCCGAAAACTGCCTATAGAATGACAACGTTTGTTGATGCTCCTCCCGGCTCAGGGCTTGGCTCAAGCTCTACTTTAGTCGTTGCCATGATTTCAGCTTTTGCAGAATGGCATAAGTTACCGTTAGGCGAGTACGAAATTGCGCAACTTGCGTATGATATTGAACGGGAAGATCTTGCTTTGGCCGGTGGAAAACAAGACCAGTTTGCAGCAACTTTTGGAGGCTTTAATTTTATGGAGTTTCACAAAGACGGTTCTGTACTTGTGAATCCCTTACGAATATCTGAAGGATTGGCAAATGAGCTGGAGTGTCGTTGTGTTTTGTTGCATACAAAAACAAGCCGACATTCTGCCCAAATCATTACAGAGCAAATAGCTTCTGTTACTCAAGTGGGCTCCGGAAATAAAATGGAAGCATTACACAAAGTAAAAGAAAGTGCTTATCTTATAAAAAATGCATTGCTTATGGGTAAATTTAGAGAGCTTGGCGAAGCCTTGCATGAGTCATGGTTGCAAAAGAAAAGTACTGCTAAAAACATCTCAAATTCAAATATTGATGCAATTTATGAAACTGCCTTGGATGCCGGTGCTATTGGAGGTAAAATTTCAGGCGCCGGCGGCGGTGGTTATATGTTTCTTATTTGTGGCCATAATAAAAGGCATGACGTTATAAAAGCTGTTAAACATATGGCCGATATAGTACCTTTTAGTTTCACCAGAAATGGTACGATGTCATGGCGTGTAAAAACTGATAAATAAAAAAGTGGAAGTTGTGATGCAAATTAAAACAGCTATTATCCTAGCAGGTGGTCGAGGTACTCGTCTTGGTGTTTTAACAGATGACACTCCAAAGCCTCTTTTGCCCGTTGCGGGGAAGCCTTTTATTCAATATGTCATTGATAATCTAATTTCCTCGGGAATCACAAGAATTATCCTTTCAGTGGGCTATAAAGCCGATCAGTTTAGAGCTTTTATTGAAAAAAATACTGTGCAGGGTATCAGGCTTGAATGCGTTGAAGAAGCGACTCCGTTGGGCACAGGAGGAGCTGTGCGGCTTGCAGCCAAAGCGCTTGACGAGCCTTTCTTTGTTTTGAATGGAGACACAATCTTTGATTGTGATTTGAATGGCTTGGCGTCATGTGTGCTTTTAGAAAATGCTTTGGCGGGCATCGCGCTACGCACTGTTGAAGATTCGGGTCGCTATGGCGCCATTGAATTTGATGGCAAAAACATTCTGGCTTTCCATGAAAAAAACTCCTCGAAAGAGGGGCTTATAAATGGAGGCGTATACTTGCTTAGCCCAAAAGCCGTTCAAGCAATTCCGGAGGGGGTATGTTCACTTGAATCGCTTGTATTTCCCAAATTTGCAGAAGAAAAAAAATTGGTGGGCACTATCAACGAAGAGTTTTTTTTAGATATGGGCTTGCCTGAAACGTATGAGGCATCACAACGTCTTTTACCGGAGTGGGAAGGAAAACACTATCAACCTACAGTGATTTTTGATAGAGATGGTACTTTAATTGTTGAGAAGCACTATCTTCATAACCCCGATGAGGTTGAAATTCTAGAGGGAGTGATCGAGGGGCTAAAAAAACTGAAAAATACCGGCTATAGAATTCTGATTGCAACTAATCAGGCCGGTATTGGTCGTGGTTATTATACTGTGGAAGATATGCACGCAGTAAACAAAAGACTTGAAGATCTTTTTGCTCTAGAAGGTGTTGTTCTCGACGGTACATATTACTGTCCTCATGCCCCCAATGATACATGCAGTTGTCGGAAACCTGCTCAGGGAATGATTGAACAAATGCGTGTAAAATATAGACTACATCCGAACCATACCTATGTAGTAGGTGATAAAGATTGTGATATTTTGCTTGGGCAAAATGCAGGTATGAAAGGAATTCTAGTTCGTACAGGCTATGGCAAAGAAACAGAAAAAGAACAAAAATCAAAACCTGATTTTGTAGCGGATAGCGTGCTGGATGCCACTAAGTGGATCCTGCAAATAGGTAAATGTGAAGAAAGATGTGAAATATAACCTGTTAGCTCTTTTTAAGCGGTTTCCTGTTTTAGAATCTCTGGAGGCGCAACTCATACAAGCCCACTTGACACTTCTTGAGTGTTATAGAAACGGGAATAAAATCTTGTTATGTGGCAATGGTGGCAGTGCTGCGGATGCTGAACATATGTGCGGTGAGCTTATGAAAGGTTTTTTGCACCCAAGAAGTTTATCAAAGGGTCAAATATAGAAAGAACATGTAAAATTGTCTAGAGTTGAAATTGGCTAGTAATATAGTCTGTATAAGGTTTTTTTGCAAAAATTAAATATTTGCATGGTTCCAGGGTAAGGCGTGTTCCTAATGAGTATAAAGTCACGATTGATGAGTTGAAATTACAATGTCAAAATGTTGAAGATGAGCTTGTGTGTAATGTAATACACTAATCTTGTGTTTAGGTAGACTAATAGATGATTAAATGGACTTATATAATGTTTAGGCGGTTATTATGATAGTTTCCAGTGAAAAATGTTACTGCTGTGGTAGTTTTTCTGATTTTACAATTCACGAGAGTGCAACGCTACTCAGAGAAGCAAGTTGCACATTTTGTGGAGCAAGTATAAGAAATTCAGATGTGGCACAAGCTCTATTAGAAAACTATGCAACTTGTAAAGGTTCGTTGAAAAGCAATTTGTTTGATTTTAAAGAACTAAAAATTCTTCTGGTTGCATCAAGTGGATTCTTATTTGATATCCTCGGCAAGCTTCCAAATTGCTATTTTGGTGAGTTTTTCCCAAATGCAAAAAATGGAGATGTTATTGGAGGTGTTAAGTTCTTAGACTTGCAAGATATTGACTACAGCGACGGTTTTTTTGATATTATAGTCAGTGAAGATGTATTAGAACATATAGAAAATATAAGCAGAGCTTTCACTGAAATTAATAGAGTTCTAAAAATTGGCGGTACACATATATTTTCTGTTCCACTGCATGAGCAAAATGTTACAACCTATAGGCATAAAAATAAAAATATTGTTCATCATGGTGACCCTGTAAGACCAGAGGGTGTTTTGGTGTATAACGATTTTGGATATGATTTAAGTGAAGTTTTAGATCTGTATGGAATGCAGACAAAAGCATTGGCTTATCATGTGTTTCATACACCTGAGGAAACTACAAGAGTAGATGATGATTATGAAAAATATCTAAACAATCTGTCAAGTATGGAGTGCTTTTTCAAGTATAATTCTGTTGTGTACTTTTCAAAAAAGATTAAAAACTGTTTAGAACATAGTCAAACACCTCTTTACCAGGACGGCTTTACTGGTGAGAGGATGATTCCGGGACTAGTTGATAATGAACTTGAACTTGAACATACCCTCAGGTATTATTTTGCACAACAGTTTGTAACAGATAAGATTGTGTTAGATGCTGCATGTGGAGAAGGGTATGGTTCGGCACATTTGGCTAAAAAGGCAAAAAGTGTAGTAGGAATAGATATTTCTAGTAATGCAGTTGAGCACGCTCAAATGGTTTATCAAGCGAAAAACCTAGAGTACAAAATTTGCGGCGTAGAAGCTCTAAACTTCGAAAATAATTTCTTTGATGTAATCGTTTCTTTTGAGACAATTGAACATGTGGCGTCTGATGTTCAAGAATTGTTCTTACAAGAAATTAAACGTACTTTAAAAGATGATGGTTTACTTGTAATATCTACTCCTAATCACGATGTTTATAAGGAGCGTGGTGAAAACCATTTTCATGTCAAAGAGCTAACTGAAAAAGAGTTCATACTGTTACTTTCTGAAAACTTTAAATTTGTAAAAATTTATAATCAAAAACATGAAGTGTCTTGTTTGATAACTTCAGAAATAGAAAATGAACAAAGTTGTAACTTTGAAAAAAATACTTCTGCACCAGAATATATGATAGCTGTATGTTCGAACAGTGAACTTCCAGAAAGCAATGCTGTTACTGCGTCTTGGGAGGTTGGTTCTTATAAAAAATTGCTCGATTGGGCGGTTTCATTGCATTACTCTGATATAGATAAGCAGAAACATATTAACCATCAGAATTCACAGCTTAGTGAGTATCAAGAGCTTATAGCTAGTCGAAACTTACAGCTTAATGAGTATCAAGAGCTTATATCCAGTCAAAGTTCACAGCTTAGTGAATATGAGAAGAGTTTTGATCATTATGATAAAGAACAGCAAAATAACTATACGTTATACAAGGAAAGAAATAGACAAACTTTGTATTATAAAACAAAAGTAAAGAAGTATAGAAAAAGAATGATTGGTTTAGTTGTGCTAAACCTTATCTTGATTTTAGCCCTTTTTATAAGCCGGTTATAACCCATAAGACTTTAGAAAGTGTTACGGGTTATGAATTTGCTAATAAACGTGAATGTCCTAGGTTAGACTTGAATTAGCTTGGGAAGGAATAAATTTTTTTAGTATTTATTTTAGTGTTGTAAACTGGTTTGTAAATTTACACACCAAAAATTTTGAAATATTAAATAAAGGCGACGATATTCGTGAACTGTCCTTTATTTTGGTCGATATAAAGGGTGAGTAACTTCAAAATCGAGAGCAATTAATAATCAATGAAACATATATACTTAAGCCTTATGTCTCGTTTTCCTGAGCTAAAATATCTGGAAGATAAAATCATACTGGCACACAATATACTTTTAGACTGCTATAGAAGTGGTAACAAAATTCTTCTATGCGGAAATGGTGGAAGCGCGGCTGATGCCGAACATATGTGCGGTGAGCTTATGAAAGGCTTTTTGCACCCAAGAAGTTTATCAAAGGGGCAAGTAGATGAGTTTACTAAGCTGTTTGGTGAAGAGGGAATAACATTAGCTAAAGGATTGCAGCAAACAATTCCGGCAATTTCGTTGGTAAGTGGTGTAGCTCTTCCCACAGCTTTTGCTAATGACATGGAGCCGTCAAATATATTTGCTCAACAAGTATGGGGGATTGGGAATAAAGGTGATGTTCTTTTTGCCATAAGCACGTCGGGAAATTCAGAGAATATTATTCGTGCTCTAAAAGTGGCAAAAGTTATGGGCTTGAGAACTATAGGCTTAACAGGTCAAGGAGGCAGTAAAATGTCAGAACTTTGTGATGTTCTTCTTGGTGTTCCGAGTAGTTTTACGCCTGAAATTCAAGAGCTACATTTACCGTTGTACCATACTTTATGCGCTATGCTTGAGAGTGAGATTTTTGGGTAGAGTATTTAATTTTACTTGATTTATTTGTTACTCAAAGAGAGTTTAAACGCAAGATAGGAAAAATAATGAAACAAGAAGTAGTAGTTAATAACCGATTGCAGTGGGTAGATATATTTAAAGCTCTCGTTATCACGTCTATGGTATTAGGCCATGTTACAGGTAGATTTAATCTGTATATTTATCTATTTCATATCACTACTGTTCGGCTAAGCAATCAGCTTCAACATGCTACAATTATATAAGTTTTCTTTTTTTGGCGGTTGCATAAGTTGTGGATTGAGTAAGTTTTCAAGGTTTGTTGTTTCCAATAAGTTCAAAGTAACAAGTTCAAGAATTTTTTTGATAGACAGTTTGGACTTACTTAGAAATTTTTGATAAGCAAGAAGTAAGTATATTGTAAGTGCTGTATATATTTGAATCATTACAGCATTTTCGGAGTTGCCGACAAATTTTTTAATTTTCAAATTTTGTTTTATTTCTTTGAAAAACAATTCAATTTGCCAGCGTTCTTTGTAAATTTCTGTTATGGTTTTAGCTGAAAGGTCAAAGCGATTGGTCAAATATTTATAATGCTTACCCGTTTCCTTATCTCTGTACCCAATACGGCGAAGACGTGATTTTTTGTTGCCAACCTTGATTTCAAGTTTTTGAAAAATAAGTCTGGGAATTAGAGCAATTTTCAAATGCCTTAAGAATGGTAGCCACAGCATTTAAACCAATTTACAGCATCTGAAACAGTGATTTTCTGTAGTGCAATTCCAATCGCCTTATGAAGTTCGTCTAAGCTTTCAGTTTTTATATTTTTGAGAATACTTTTTACCTTACTCCACATTTTTTCTATAGGGTTTAGGTCTGGACTATAAGGCGGTAAATATAGCACCTGTGCACCTCTGCTATTAATAAGCTCTTGCACTTTTTTCCCTTTATGCGCAGAAAGATTGTCCAGAATTACAATATCATCTTTTTTTAGTGTTGGTAGTAAGAACTGTTCGATATAGCTCTCAAAAATTATTTTATCTGTACTGCCTTCATATACCATTGTTTCTGTATTGCCATCACTTCTAATTGCTGAAAGCATGGTCACAGCTTTCCACTTGCCATGTGCTACACTATCATAGCAGCGACTTTTTTTATAAGCTCTGCCATACAAGCGAACCATATTTGTTTTTGCACAAGACTCATCGATGAATACTAACCGTGAGATGTCACAGGTTTTTTGAAAATATTCCCATAATTTCCTTTGCTTAACCACATCATCTCTATTTTGTTCTTCTGCTTTTAGAGTTTTTTTTATATGTAATCCCAAGACGTTGTAAACATCTATGCATTGTTGCAATAGATACATTCTTGCCAACAGCTTCAACAAGTTCAGCGAGTGTAATATCTTTTTTTGCCGCTACAAGTTCTTGAATCTTTGCTTCATCTGTTTTATCAAGTTTTTTTGGTGGTTCTCCACTTTTTGCTGGTTGTGTTTTTCCTGTTTCTATATATTCATCAACCCACCTATAAACAGTTGAAACATGACATTGAAATATAAGAGCAACTTGTTTTGTAGAAATATTTTTATCTAAAACAGCCCTTATGGCTTTTATTCGTTCGGTTTTACTATAATTTTTCATAAAAAAATTATAACCTACTTGGATAAAAATTAAAAGTCTTTTTACCTGATGTATAAAATAATTTTGCAAGTTATTTGCAAAATGCTCTAAAGCTAGCGTTTTTGAGAAGAGTGTGCTATCAAAAGACATGGTTTTGAATCTCCTTGTTTTGTAGTATGTTAGCACTGAATACATAACACTTTTTTGTGAGATTTAAAACCTTTTTTTATGCTATTCTAAGAAAAATTAGCCGAACAGTAGTGAAATGGCTTGAGTATAAAAATATTGAGAGAGTCGCTGGAGAAACTTCTTGGTCGTTCTGGTCCTTATTTAAATATTCTCATGAAGGCATATTAGCTTTTACTAGAGCTCCTTTACATCTTGCAGCAACTCTTGGGATTTTTATATGCTTTCTTTCCTTTTTATTTATAGTGTATACACTAATTAAAACTATTTTTTGGGGGGAACCTGTAGCCGGTTATCCAACTTTAATATGTATAGTGACATTTTTGGGAGGAGTACAACTTTTTTGTGTAGGTATTTTGAGTGAATATGTTTCAAAAATTTATTCAGAAGTAAAAAAACGTCCTATCTATTTTATCAAAGATTCAAATATAGAAAGAACATGTAAATAATATACTAGAGTGTGAGATTGGCTAGCTGAATATAGTCTGTCGCACAAAAGAAAAGGGACTGCAAATTTGCTAATTTAGATTAGGGAGGGTACATGTTCTTTTATAGTTTTAGAAACTTGTTTGGAAAATTACACTCCAAATGCCAATAATTTGCAGGTTAGCGAAAAAGTAAAGATCTTTTTCCCGAAGGAACTTATATTAGAAGATTAAGGTACCCCCTCTCTCTTCCATTTTCTTGACAGCCCATAAAACTTAATCTAGGCTATATGGACTGTTGCGTTTATTTGGGATAAGGGGGTGCTTATGTATATGTTACTAAATTTTAAAGTACGAGGCGACCATGACGGTAAGCTTGTTGCTTTAGAAAAAAATGAAGATTTCCCCTTTGCGATTAAGAGAGTGTATTACATTTGGGATACGGCGCAAAATGTTGTTCGTGGCAAGCACTCACACAGAAATTTGGAGCAAGTTGTCGTATGCGTGGCGGGCTCATGTGACTTTATTTTAGATGATGGTTTGGAGAGAAAAACAGTACGTTTGGATTCACCTTCTCAAGGTCTTTATCTTAAAAGCAATATTTGGCGAGAGTTTACAAATTTTTCTTCTGACTGTGTCATAATGGTTCTTGCCTCAGAGCATTACGATGAAAGCGATTATATAAGAGATTATGATGAATTTATTCGAGAGGTTTCTAAATGATACATCCATTATCAGATGTTCAAACCAAACACATTGGACAAGAAACAAGAATTTGGCAATTTTGTGTTGTCCTTAAAGATGCCGTGATTGGTAATAATTGTAATATTTGTTCGCATTGTTTTATAGAAAATGATGTTGTAATAGGTGATAACGTTACCGTAAAATGTGGCGTACAGATTTGGGACGGAATGAGAATAGAAGATGATGTTTTTATCGGGCCAAATGTGACTTTTTGTAACGATCGATATCCTAAATCTCGTGCTAAGGGCTGGGTGTGTGAGCCTGTGATTATTAAAAAAGGTGCTTCCGTTGGCGCAAATGCAACGATATTGCCCGGTGTGACTATTGGTGCAAATGCAATTATCGGTGCCGGAGCTATTGTGACGAAGAGTGTTGGCCAAGGTCAAAACGTTATAGGTGTGTTCTAGTATGGTGCTTTTGACATTTTTAAGAAATATTAAATATTTGTTTCGCTATGACCTAAAAAAAATGTCTAGAAAAGTAGATTCGCTAGATGACGTTTTTCCAAAAATGAATGCCATGCTTGATAACATTATCTATGAGTTGCCGGAAAAACTCAACGTGATTGAGAAGCCTAAAATTAAAAATTTTAATGAAACAATTGATGAATTGATTCTTACGAATAAAAGTTTTTGTCGGTTTGGTGATGGTGAGTTGTTTCTTATAATGGGCAAAGGAATTGGTTTTCAAGATAAAAATGATTTACTGGCAAAGCGACTTCAAGATGTACTTACTTCTGAAAGCGAAAACATAATGGTTGGGATTAATTATCATTATTTTTATGCCGATTTAAGCGACTTTTATGATTATCCTAAATTTGTATACAGGTCTTTTATTCATGAAATAAGAGAAAACTTGAAATCTTTCCTAGTTTCTGATAAGCAGTATTATGCCGTAGGGTGTACGTCTGTGTATAATATTTAAAAAATTTATGATTTTACGGCATATTACTTAAAAGTAAGGAAGATTTGGGATAATAAGGAGGTTGTAATTATTTGTGGCGATCGCGTATTTATGTCGATAGAAAATAATATTTTTGGTAATGCAAAAACTAGTGAGTTTATGCATGCACCTTCGTATAATGCTTTTGATAGCTACCAAATAATTTTGGATAAAGCGTTAGAAATTGATAAAGAAAAACTGATTATTGCCATTTTAGGGCCAACATCAAAAATTTTAACCTATGACTTGGCTCAATTGGGGTATAGAGTGTTGGATCTTGGACATATAGCTAAGGATTACGATGCTTTTGTCAGACAAATTCCGAGAACCCAAGAAACTATAGGCAAATTTTTCGAACCAGACTAAGATGCAGACTACTACGGATTTATCTTACAATGAGATGACTTCGCATCCGTTCGATGTTTTAAGGAATTATTAAAATGATAAAGTTTTTGAATTTATATAAAATCAACGAACAGTACAGAGCTGAAATTGACGCACGTATTAAAGACGTGCTTGATTCCGGTTGGTATCTCGACGGAAAGCAGAACGAGTCGTTTAGTAAAAATTTTGCAAGTTATTGCGGCACAAAGCATGCTCTTGGTGTTGCAAATGGTCTGGATGCTCTTAATCTTATCATTAAAGCTTATGGTTTTGGTGCCGGTGATGAAATCATTGTTCCTGCAAATACCTATATCGCTACAATTCTAGCTGTTTCTGAAAATGGTTGTACTCCTGTTTTAGTGGAACCTGAACTGAACACATATAATATCAATGCTGATTTAATAGAAGAAAAGATTACAGATAAAACAAAAGCAATCATAATTGTTCATCTTTATGGGCAAGCTGTTGTGATGGATAAAATTTGGGCCATTGCCAAAAAGCACAATCTCAAAATAATCGAAGATTCTGCGCAGGCTCATGGCGCTTACTATAAAGACAAGCGTGTGGGAAACCTTGGTGATGTGTCGGCATTTTCATTTTATCCGGGGAAAAATCTTGGATGCCTTGGTGACGGTGGGGCTGTTACAACCAACGATGATGAACTTTACGCTAAGTTGAAAGCCCTTGCAAATTATGGTTCATATAAAAAATATGAACATATTTATAAGGGGATTAATTCGCGTCTTGATGAAATACAAGCCGCTATCCTCGATGTAAAACTCAAAGGCCTTGATAAAGACAATGCTCGTCGTCAAGAAATTTCAAAATTTTATCGTGAGAATATATCTAATCCTTTGATTACTCTTCCAAACTCCTACTGTGAAGATGCTCACGTTTGGCATGTTTTTGTGGTGAGAGTTAAAAAACGTGAGGCTTTTCAACAATACCTCGAAGACAATGGCATTCAAACTCTTATTCATTACCCTACAGCTCCTCATAAACAAGGTGCATACAGTAAATGGAGTGTTCTTTCATTCCCTATAACCGAACAAATTCATGATGAGGTACTAAGTCTTCCCATGAGTCCTGTGATGACAAAAGAAGAAATACGAACAGTTGTGAGTGTTGTAAATGGTTGGAAATAATATGAAAAATCTTGTTTCGGTTTGTTGCCTTGGTTATAAACATGCACAATATCTAAAAGAAAATATCACTGAACTGTGGGAAAGTGAGTATCGTGCGATTGAAATTATAGTCGTTGATGACGGTTCCGGAGACGGAAGTGTGGAGCTTTTGCAAGAACTTGCTGGCAACAGCCCATTTCCTATGAAAATTATAGCTCAAGAAAATACAGGGAATGTTGCAAGAAATTTCAATAATGCATGGAGAGAAGCGCAAGGAGAATATATTTGCTTTATTTCGCTTGATGATGTTCTTTGTCGTGACGCAATTTTAAGCAAAATAGCTTTAATGCAAAACAATAAACAGCTTGCGTTTGTAGCCAATTCAAAAATTATAGGTATAGACAGTGCAAGTCAGCCGGTCGATGCCGTGGCACCTTTAACTCTGGACTCGATAAAAAATCCAAGTGTTGATGATCTGATAAATTTAGAATATGAAGAATTTGGAGCATTTTACTTGCAAGGAGTTTTGTTTCGCAAAGATGTTGTTGATGCGGTTAATGCTTTTGATGAAGATATGATTGGCGATGATATTGTTTTGCGTTGTAAGGTTTTTTTCTATTTGAAAAACAACCCTCAATATTCTTTTAAAATCCTTGATAAGCCGGCTTGTTATTATAGAATCCATGGCGGTAATGTCCATAAAAACACGGCGCGTCAAGTTAAAATTGTTGCTGAAGTTTTAGAAAGGTTTTTTCCCGACAAAAAAAATCCTGAAATTTTTTATGAATGGGTTAATTCCGTGATTCTGAGCAGTCGTTTTGAAGATTATATAGGGCTTTTTGCCTATAATAACAGATTAAATACGCTTCTTCTCAATAAACGAATTGTGCGTATGTTAAAGAGCAATGCTGTGCGTTATAATTTAAAAACATTGATTGGATTTATTTATAGAAAAGAAGTAAGAACTAGGCATATTCGACACATTCTTTTTTCCTCCATAAAGTGGTCAAGACGAATAAAAGCATAATCACTAAGAATATTCATCAAAATAAGATTTCATTATGTTTAGAAATTTTATGGAAATAGAACATAAAATAATTATCATGTATTTCTTTTTTTAGAGAAAAAGTTCGAATTTAGACTTGCGGAAATGATTTAAGTCGGAGCTAAAATGAAGCCTGTTTTGTTACATGTACATATTTATTATGCAAAAATGTGGGAAGAGCTGAGAGAAAAAGTAGCGTATGTTTCAGAATTTCCTTTTGAGCTTTTTGTGTCATTGACAGAAAATAATTCAGAAAATGAGAGGCTTACAAGTGATATTTTGGCGGTGTACCCCAAAGCAAAAATAGAAATTGTACCAAATAAAGGCTATGATATCGCACCTTTTATTCATGTGATTAATCAAGTTAATCTTGATGACTATAGTTATATTGTAAAGCTACATACAAAAAGAGATTTAGTGGAACATAGCGCTCTCATCAACAATTTTCTTATGGACGGTTCACGCTGGCGCTCCTACTTGCTATCTATTGTGTCTTCTCGTGAGGTTTTTAAGCAACAATTGGACTATCTTGAAAATAATCAAGCATGTGGCATGTTGTCAGACTTTAGGCTTATTGTTGCAAGTAGTCGGTACGATAAGGAAGCGAGTCAAAAACTACAAGCCTTCTTGGATGAATCTCATATCTCGATAGATAAATTCTCTTATGTTGCTGGAACAATGTTTATTGCGAGGGCGTCTCTATTTAGGGCTTTACAAAAATTTGCTTTTAGCTTTGATGATTTTGATGAAGTAAATACAAAAAGAGAAGGGCAATTTGCACATGTGCTGGAACGCTTACTTGGGGCAATAGTTTACGCTCAAGGATTTTCTATTTGCGATGGCTTGCATACAAAGGGTGAAATAGCTTTTAGAACTTGTATCAACGCAATAAAAAATTTCTTTTTTCTTAAATATAAAACAAAATCAGGAAAATTACTGATTAAAGTTTTTAAAATCCCTGTTTGGAGCAAAAAGATACGCAAATAAAAAAAGCCCTTGGTGTTTTATTACCAAGGGCTTTTTTATCAAAGGTATTTCTACTTCAAAACCTTTCGGGCTTTTGAGCCTTGTTGCGCCGCCACAATGCCTTCTCTATGGAGTTGATCCATAATTCTGCCTGCGCGTCCAAAGCCAAGTTTGAACTGTCTTTGTAACATGGAGATAGAAACCTCGTCCATCTCGAGCACACGCTCAAGCACGGTATCATAAAGGGAGTCAAAGCCCTCTTCATGGTCGTGGTGTGAGGTTTCGTCCGCTTGTGTTCCGTAAGATGTAAAGTCGATAAGGTATTCCACTTTTTGTTCTTGCTTCCAGAAGTTCACCACAGAGCGCACTTCCTCGTCAGTCACAAAGGCGCCGTGCATACGTTGCAAACCACCCGCCCTTGGCTTATAGAGCATATCCCCTTTACCGAGCAAGGTTTCCGCCCCGACGCTGTCCAAAATAGTACGAGAATCCATACCGCTGGTCACCTGAAAGGCAATGCGTGAAGGGAAGTTAGCCTTAATAAGCCCCGTCACCACGTCGACACTGGGTCTTTGGGTGGCGATAATAAGATGTATGCCGGCGGCACGGGCAAGCTGTGCAAGGCGCACAATGGAGGCCTCCACTTCCTTGCCTTTTTGCATCATAAGGTCTGCCAATTCGTCTACAATGATTACAAGATACGGCAAGGCTTTGAGTTTCTCTTCAGCTTCCTGCTTTTCTCTTGAATCAATGTCTTCGTCGTCGTAATAATCGGAAGTATAGTCTTCATGCTCTGCATCACGGGCGGCCGCACGCTCTGCTTCTTTTTTCTTTCTTGCCAATTCTTGCTTATGAATCAAAGTGTTATATTCATTGAAGTTACGCACTTGCAAAGTCTGGAAAAGCTTATAGCGTTGATCCATTTCATCAATGGCCCACAAAAGCGCATTCTTCGCCAAATCCACATCGGTCACCACAGGATGCACCAAGTGGGGCAAATCTGCATACATGGCAAGCTCTACTCTTTTGGGGTCGATAAGCAAAAACTTAACTTCGTGGGGACGAGCTTTGTATAAGATACTCAAAATAATGGAGTTCAAACAAACACTCTTACCTGCACCCGTCGCCCCTGCCACCAAAAGGTGGGGCATCTCTTCGAGTCTGCCCGTGTGAGGGTTACCAAAAATATCTTTGCCGATACCAAGGGTGAGCAGTGAAGTGTTTTTTTGGAACGCGTCGCTTTCTATCACTTCCCTAAAGCTGACCAATTGCCTCTTTTCGTTGGGAACCTCAATTCCCACCGTGTCCGTGCCGGGGATAGGCGCTTGCACACGGATGGCAATGGCTTTAATCGCCATGGAAATTTCCTTGGAAAGGCTTTCAAAACGTTTGGCTTTAACCCCACGCTCGGGACGGATTTCAAACATGGTAACTACTGGCCCCGGTAAAATTCCCGCAAGCTCACCGTTAACATTATAGTCTTGCAAACCTTGCATTAGACGTGCCCCTTTTTCGTCGAGGCTCTCTTTGCTTGGCATGTCGTTATCTTCGGGGGGAGGCGTCAAAAGGTCGGTGGAAGGCATGCTGGGTGCTGTTCGAGCGCCTTTCTTTTCTGAATCTTTTGGATTGCTGTCGTCCTTTTCACCTCTTACAGACCCTTGAGAACTTCCAAAAACACTGGACCAAAAACCTTTTTTCTTTCCTTCCTTATCTTTCTTTTCTTCTGCTTCTTTGGAAGTTGCCTCAGATGTGTTTTTAGACGTAGAAGTATTGTTTTCGCCTGTGTCTTTTTTGTCGTGAGCGCTTAGCCCATCTTTATCGGTCTTGCTAAAATTTTTGTCGTCATCGTCAGCATCCTCATCGTCTTCGTCGTATTCGTCATACTCATCATATTCATCGTCATATGCGTAAGGCGGGATGTCTTCTCCGTCATAGTCGCCATGTTTCCCGATGCCCCCTTTTTCCTCTCCATTTTCCTCTTTTGGGGCAAAGCTTCTGTCAAATTTTTCAAAATCATCTTCAAGGGTAGTGTCACCAAAACCAAAAGGATCTTTGGGGTTTTCTTTATTGTCTGTGTCGTCAAAGTCGTTATCTTTACTCTTGGAATCGTCTTTTTTATTATATGTGTCGTCTTCATCATCCCAAGGGTTGGAGTACGCGGAAATAGCTTTTTTATTTCCACCGCTTGGTTCGGTTGGAGTAATATCGATAACGTCTTTATCACCTTTTTTAGGTAATTTAAGTTTATTAAGGGGCAATGCTTTAATATTGGTCGGAACTTTTTTGGCAACCGCTTTGGTTCCCGTGAGCATGCCCGTAAGCACAATAATAACACCTGTCATCCAAGCGATACCAAAGCAGAGTTGCAAACTCAACAACACTAAAAGAAGCCAAACAATAATACTGCCCATGGGGTTAAAATACTGGTAAGATTGGGCATAAAACCATGCGCCAATCATGCCTCCGCCCTGAACGTCCCCCACGCCTAAGGTCAGCGCTTCGGAAAGGGTGATAAAACTGATGGTTAAGATAAGGTAACCAATCATGCTATACCAAGGAATAACAAGCCAACGAGTCACCAAGGAAATGCCCATGCCAAAGAAAAACGCTACCCAAATATAGGAGGCAAGGCCAAAGGTATCCGTCAGAAATCCTGATAAATATGCCCCAAAGGTGCCAGCGTAGTTTTGTATAGGAGCGGACGCACTGACAGAATGGTTAAAGGTCGGGTCGGCCACGCTGTGGCTCCACAAACTTAAACCGATTAACAGGCTGAAGAATAACAAGATTAAGCCTAAAATCTCTCGTAGTTGTCTTGGATTTTTCGTAAGCACTCCCACCTTGAACAGGTTTTCATGGAATATTTTTTTAATATACTTTTGGGGGAGGGAGAGAAACTTTTTTTGTGAAAAAGCTTCTCTCCCTCCCCTGAACAAAATAAAAACTTAAATAATTATTCGCGGCCTAAGTATTCGTCGCTACGGGTGTCAACTTTAACTTTGTCACCGATTTTCACGAAGGTAGGCACTTGGATAACCATGCCTGTTTCGAGGGTAGCGGGTTTGGTCACGTTGCTGACGGTGTCGCCTTTGGCAACGTCTTCGGTGTCGGTAACTTCAAGCACGAGAGAGAGAGGAATTTCGATATCGATAGGCTTGTCATTATAAAGAAGAACACGAACTTCTTGAGCTTCTTTCAAGAAACGTTCTTTACCGCCACAGAATGCCGCTTCAAGTTGTAATTGTTCGTAGCTAACCATGTCCATGAAAACGAGATCGGCGCCTTCTTTGTAAAGGTACTGCATATCGCGTTGTTCAAGGTTAGGACGACCAACTTTTTCCCCTGAACGGAAGGTATTGTCTACCACACGGCCGTTGAGAATGTTGCGCAATTTTGTGCGCACCATAGCACCACCCTTACCTGGTTTAAAGTGTTGAAATTCTACGATTTCATAAGGGGTGCCATCGATTTCGATTTTGAGTCCACGGCGAAATTCAGTGGTTGAAAACATAAAAAACCTCTTTTATTTTTGTAATGTTGTTTTGTTTGTATAACGTATAAGCGCTTCGACGGCAAGCAGATAACTGTCTATTCCAAAACCTGAAATGACGCCCAGTGAAGAGGCGGCAAAAAGGCTTTGACCGCGCAAGGCATCGGCGGCGGAAGAAGCAGCCTGACTGCGAGCCAAAATATTGGAAATATGCACTTCCACAAAGGGAACTTTTATCCAAGACAGGCAGTCGGCAAGAGCTAAAGACGTATGAGTAAAAGCGCCTGCATTAAGGACTACACCCAAAATTTTTCCTTGTAAAAAATCTTCCCGTGCTTGCTCAAGACGGTCTATAATTTCCCCTTCGTGGTTGGACTGGAAAAGTTCGGCTTGAATTTTTTGGCCTTGATAAGACATTTCAGAAGCTTGGGATAAAACATCCGTCATGCTGTCCGTGCCGTAAATATGAACATCCCTTTTTCCGAGATGCCCAAGGTTGGGGCCGTTCATAAATAAAATTTTGGCTTCTTGTGTCATGGTTTTCCTTTGTGTTTGCGTTGCAAGTAATTTAACATAACTGAAAAAACTTGCTTTTTTTCATAAGCTCGTTAAGATAGAGAAATGAAAAGCGAGCTTGTATTTTATCCTAGGCTTTTTTTTTGTCAACTCTTGCTTTTACGGTAAAAAATAATAACAATATAAAGGGGCTACAGTTTTTGTGGCGAGCGTAATCAGGTAAAACATATGAAAGAATTTAATTTTCCCAGACTTGAACTGGAAGAAACCTTATATACTCTTGAGCAGTTGACCAATGCAGGGCAGGACAATGTGCATATTGCTCTTGCGGGGCGTTCCAATGTGGGAAAATCTTCCTTGATTAATGCCCTCGGCAAAAGAAAACAGTTGGCCAAGGTTAGCGCAACCCCCGGTAAAACCCGTTCCGTAAACCTTTACCGTGTGCTTCCGCAAGATTTTTATCTTACAGATTTGCCCGGTTACGGTTACGCCAAACGTTCCAAGAGTGAAAGAGAACTTTGGGGAAATCTTATCGAACAATATTTGCTTGAGTGTCCCAACTTGGCCGCCATTGCCATTTTGCTTGACTGTAGACTCGATCCCCAAGAAGCGGATAAAATGATGGTGCAATTTGCCCTTGATAATCATATCCCCATTATTCCAATTTTAACCAAAGCAGATAAGTGCAGTCAAAAAGAACGCAGTATGCGTCAGGCGCAATGGTCTGTTTTGATCAGAAAAGACGCTATGCCTGTTTCTGCTCATTCGGGGCTTGGTCTTGCTGATTTGTGGCAAGAAATTATCGATGTTGCCTTGGAGTTTAAAGAAGATTTGGAAATTCAAGAACGTGAAGATGCACACGATGACACTTCTTGTGATAATGAAACTTCCAATGAAGCTTCTAATAATATTACCGATGAAGTTTCTACCGATTCTTCTGAAGCAAATTCAGTTTCTTTCGAATCTTCCGAAGGCATGGGCGACGCGGCAGAATCTCACTCTTTGCCTACCACAAAGGTAAAAGAGCGCACCAAACGTGGGTCGGCGGTTAAAAATAAAAAGGCCGAAGAAGAAAAGGCCAAGAAAAAGGCCAAAGTGCAGGCGCAGGCCGAAAAGAACAGACAAAAGCACCAAAGTAAACGCAAGAGTAAGTAAGTTTATCAAGGGGTAGCTCTAAATTGATTTTTTTGTATTAATATACAATTGATTTAGATAAAACTCCGATGGTTCTCCGATACCGGATGAAATTAAATGTTTTTGTGAACCAAGTTTCCCTATAATTAAAGTTTTTTGAGGAAAGGGGGAGGGGCTGGGAGGGGGAAAACTCCCTTTTGTACACAAAAGGGAGTTTTCCCCCTCCCAGATATAAAACAACTCAAAATAACTCACAATAAACCCAAAACGGAATATATTATGCCTCATTTTTCCACTTTGAACGAAGCGCAACAGCAAGCGGTGCTCACCCATGATGTCCCTTTATTGGTGATAGCGGGTGCGGGCAGCGGTAAAACACGGACGGTGGTTCACCGCCTTGCGCATTTGCATGAAAAAGGGGTTTCTCCTTATTCCATGTTGCTTTTGACCTTTACCCGTAAGGCCGCGCAAGAAATGCTTCACAGGGCAAGTAGTTTAATGGCGGCGGATTTGCTTGGTATTCAAGGGGGAACGTTTCACGCTTTCGCTTATAATCTTTTGCGTCAATTTCCGCCTGAATGGGCAAAAAATACGCTCAGTATTTTGGACAGTTCGGACAGTGCTTCCATCTTATCGAATTTAAAAGACAGTAAAAAAATCGG